>CBFGPU010000129.1:0-6717 GCA_965650715.1 uncultured Haloferula sp.
AGAATCCCGACACGAGCCCGGCGCCGGCTCCGGCCGTCACCGGCCTGAAGGAAGAGGTGGATGCCAATGGCAAGCCCTTCTCCTATCTGCCGCGCCTCACGCCGAAGGATGTGTATTTCCTCTACAATCCGGACGGTTACTACCGCATGCGGTAAGTTCGGTCTCCGGATAAGATTGACGTTTCCGAAAGCCCCGGCAATTAGCCGGGGCTTTTTGCAACCGC
This sequence comes from uncultured Haloferula sp., assembly GCA_965650715.1. Lineage (GTDB taxonomy): Bacteria > Verrucomicrobiota > Verrucomicrobiia > Verrucomicrobiales > Akkermansiaceae > Haloferula. The sequence goes on from CBFGPU010000129.1 coordinate 224, forward strand.
TGGTTTCCGCCTGAAATGGCACATCAAGCGCTTTGACGAAGCGCGCCGGATTCCCAATGTACCGAGTTATGCGCCGCTCTCCCATCGTCGCTTTCCTCCTGCCGTCGCTGCTCGGTGCCTTGCATGGCGATCCCCTGCCGCTGCGGCAACCGAATCCCGGATTGAACGTTCCGGCGTCACCGCCTGCCACGAGCTTGCAGTTGGTCGATGCCTTTCCCGGCCTGAGTTTCACGGAGCCCGTCTGCCTGGCGTCGCCACCAGGCGACACCCAGCGTCTCTTCGTGTGCGAGCAAGGGGGGAAGATCTGGATGATTCCGGATGGGACGGCGGCGACTCCGACCAAGGTATTGTTTCTGGATCTTTTGGCGGTGGTGACCTCGCGTCCCAATGAGAATATTCGTTTCTTCAGCGAGAGCGGATTGCTAGGGCTCGCCTTTCACCCGAACTACACGACGAACCGCCACTTCTACGTATTTTATACTCCGGGGATCGGCACCGGGAGTCCCAAGCCGATGCACGAACGCGTCTCCCGCTTCACGACCCAGGCGGGCAACCCGAATGCCGCTGATACCACCAGCGAACTCGTCCTCTTCGACCAGCGCGACGAGGCGGACAATCACAACGGCGGAGACCTGCATTTCGGTCCCGACGGCTATCTCTATTTCAGCCTGGGCGACGAAGGGAATCAGAACGATCAGCGCTTCAATTCCCAGCGCATCGACAAGGACTTCTTTTCCGGGATCATGCGCATCGATGTGGACAAGAAGCCCGGCAATCTTGAACCGAGTCCCCATCCGAATCCGACCGATTACCCGACAAGCCCGCCGCCGGATGCAGTGAAGCGCGACGCCGGCATCGCCCGCTACTCGATTCCTGCAGACAATCCCTTCGTCGGCGCCACCACTTTCAACGGCTTGTCGATCAACTCCACCCACGTGCGCTCGGAGTTTTGGGCCGTGGGTCTCCGCAATCCCTGGCGCTTCTCTTTCGATCCCCTCACGGGCCATCTATGGTGCGGCGATGTGGGTGGTTCGTCGCGCGAAGAGGTCAACCTGATTACCCGGGGCGGCAACTACGGCTGGGTCTATCGAGAAGGTCCCTTCGAAGGCCCTTGGGACGACTCCACCCCGGATCATCCGCCGGCACCCGCCGACTTCACTTCGATCGATCCCGTTTACAGCTATCACCATTCAACCGGAGGGGCCAATTTCATCGGCGACTCGATCATCGGAGGCATGGTCTATCGCGGTGGGCGGGTCTCGTCCTTGTATGGGAAGTACCTCTTCGCCGACAATGGTTCCGGCAACATCTGGTCGATCAATCCCGACGGCAGCGGTGTGACCCGAATCCTCGGCGAAGGAGGCGTTGCCGCCTTCGGTGTCGATCCGTCGAACCAGGATGCGCTGCTTGCAGATGAGAATGGCAACCGCATCCTTCGCATCGTCTCGGACACCACCATCGGCTCCTTCCCCGACACGCTTACGGAAACAGGCCTCTTTACGGATGTCGCGACGCTCACACCCGCCCCCGGCCTGGTGCCTTACACGGTCAACCTTCCCTTCTGGAGCGACCACGCGATCAAGACACGGTGGTTCACGGTGCCGGATCAGAATGCCACCTTCGCTTGGTCGAAGGACGGCCTCTGGACCCTGCCGGGCGGTGCGATCTGGGTGAAGCATTTCGAGATGGAGATGGAGCGCGGTGTTTCCGCGAGCAAGAAGCGGATCGAAACCCGCTTGATCGTGAAGAACGCCAGCGGTGCCTACGGCCTGAGCTACAAGTGGAATGCGGCAGGCACGGAGGCAACCCTTGTGGAAGACGGCGGGGAGAGCTTCACGCTGGATGTCACCGAGAACGGCGATCCGGTACCCCAGGTGTGGACTATCCCCGCGCGCGGGCAGTGCATGATCTGCCATACCGCCCAGGCCGGTCATGCGCTCTCGTTCAACACCCGGCAGCTCAATCTCGATAACGAGATGTCGGGCCACAGCGGCAACCAACTGACCACGCTCTTCCAGCAAGGCTACCTCACCGGCAATCCGGGTTCACCCAACCTCCTTCCACGTCATTTGAGACCGGATGAAAGCGACTACTCCGTGGAAGCCCGCGTCCGTTCCTACCTCGCGGTGAACTGTTCTTATTGCCACAAGGAAGGCGGGACGGGCCTCGGGCAGTGGGATGGCAGCCCCGAACTTACCCTCGCGGAAACGGGTCTGGTAAATGGGATCGCCACGAACAACGGCGGGAACGGGGAGAACAAGCTGGTGGTGCCCGGTGACACCGTGCACTCGATCGTCCTCAACCGGGTCGCCGCAACCAACGGCTTCACGCGCATGCCACCGTTGGCGAGCAACGTGATCGATTCCTCCGCCGCGAGCTTGCTGACGACCTGGATCAACGGGGACCTGGCGGCCCGCCAGACCTACGACGGATGGCGTATCTCGAAGTTCGAACCGGATGAAGATCCCGCTGGCGCTCCAACGGAAGACCCGGATGGCGACGGCTCCACGAACCAGCAGGAGTATCTCGCCGGCACCGATCCCTTGAGCGGAGGCAGCCGCTTCACGCCCGAGGCCATGACGAACGCTGGACAGGTGACCCTGTCATTCGATGTTCCGGTGAATCGTTCCTACCGGATCGAGACCTCGGGAGATCTCAGCGCATGGACCCCGTGGGACATCCCCGGCAACCAGCCGATCCCGGTCGCCGGAGGCTTGGTCGAGATCACCCTGCCGGCAATCGACCCCATGCGGTTCTTCCGGGTGGAGCTAATGGAGCATTGATCCACCCGGGGTGGAGCGGCCTGCTCCCCTCAGTATTCCAGCCGGTTCGGAACCTTCGTCCACTCGGAGGCCGGTTTGAGCGGCCAGCCGGGAGTCGAGGGCGTGAAGACCCGCTTGTCCGCGTGCCGCCGCAGCCAGGCCGCCCACCAACTGAAGGAACTGTTCGCGATGATGGCATGCCGGCAGGCGGCCATCAGGCGGAAGTCCCGCAGTTCGTCGCCGCCGTCGTCGTGATAGCGGACGGGTGCCCCGTGGAAATCCAGATACTGCCGGGCCCACTCCGGGTCGTCGCCGAAGACATGGAACTGGCAGGTGCCCAGGGTGGAAAGGGCGGAGATGATACTAGAATCGTAGTAGCCAGAGCCCAGGCGGGGAGTGTAGCGGTCCCGCCGGATATGCAGGAAGACCGAGGGAGTCGCGGCCAGTTCCGCCTCCAGCGCGGCATCCGCGGAACCTTCCTCGAAAGCCGGCGGCTGGAGTTCGGTCCGGATGGTCGAGGAGCGTTCGATGAAGTATTTCTCGCTCTGCCAGTAACCATTGAGCCGCACCACCTGGCGGTTCGAGATGAAACCGGTAAGTTGGGTCTCTCCCTCATCCGGGGTCTCCGCGAGGTAGGAGCGCAGCGGATTCGGCAGCATCTTGTTGAAGGAGCGGATCGCCTTGTGGCGCAGCCCCTTCGGGTCACCGAGGCGCCAGCGCGGCGAAGCGATGGCCGCGGCGATCGGGAACCGGTCGAGCTTGAAGACACGGCCGTAGCCGTCGTGCTTGTAGCCGGAGACGTCGTCGATCAGCAGTTCCCGCTGCGTCCGGATGGCATAGGCACGCGCCGCCGCATAGGCGAAGAGCTGGTTGCCCAGCCCGCCTTTGATCATGGCGACGACGGTTCGTTTCACTTCGGGGAACGGGATTGGAATTTCGCAAGCGACTTGCGGAGGTATTCGGCGTCTTCCGGGTTCCGCGCCTCATACTCGTCAAGCTGGGCCTTCACCTTCGCCACCCGCGCCTCCACGCCGTCCGGCAGGAGCAGTTCGCCGTAATCGCCGCGCCCCTGCAAGCGTTCAAGCATGCGATCTCCGGTCGAAGGCAGGACGTGAAAAAGATCCACCCAGCCCTCCGGATGGCCCTTTTTTGCTCCCGGCGAGGGCATCGGGGGGACATTGAGCGGGTGTCCGTCCAGGAAATCATACACCTGCACGGGTAGCGCCGTTGGGTCGGCGGCATTCGCACGCGCAGCCAGCTCCGCCAAGGCGCGCCGGTCTTTCGAGAAATAGGGGTCGGGATCTCCGAGTTCGCGGAAAGCCAATTGGAAAAGACCGTGATTCGGGGTGAAGAATATTACCAGTTGGACGTCCTTTTCCCGGCAGCGGGCGATGATTCTTTCGAGCATCGCGATCTTCTCCGCCTCCACCGTCCCGGTGGAGGTGTGCTGCTTGGCCATACGGTAAATGGTCGAAAAATAGAGCATCTGCCCATCGGGATACTCCGGCTCGCGGCGGAAGCCTTCCGGCGTGTGCTCCGCCAGGGTGCCCCGAATCATGCGCCCGGTGGCCGCAAGCGACGAAGACAGCGTGGAGATGCCTGCGCGATACCGCAGATCCTGTTCGAGCGTCGGCGGCCCTCCCGCCAGCGGTGAAATGTCGAAGTCCGCCTGCCGCTTCTTCGCGACAGGCGTGGTGAGGTCCGTGGCATCGATCGCCAGCACGATCAGCTTCGGCTTCTGATGCTCCAGAAAGTAGCGGCACATCGCCTCGTTCTCCGCGAGCAGACCGGCATTGAGTCCGAAGTTCCCGCAGCGCATCCCGTCGAAGGCCGCATGCTTCGGGTTCAACCCGATATCCACCCGCGAGGAACCGAAGAGGCCCGCATCCCAAGCCGTGGAGCTTGCCAGACCCGCTTTGCAGGTGCGATTCCAATTCTGTTCGATCGCCCGGTAGGGCTCCATTTGCCGGGAACTCAGCGGGGACGGGATCACGCGCCAGGGATTCGCCCAGGAATTGAACGCAACCGCGAGCCCCGCCACGGCGACGAAGAAGAGCAGGAAGAAGGTTTGGTAGCGGCGGAGCTGGCGCACGGCTTCAGAACTGGAAGTAGATGAATTCGCTGACCTTGTCGAATTGCAGCCCGATCACCACGATGAAGGCGATCGTGAGCGCCGCGAAAAGCGGGGTGGGTCTCCACTGGTACCAGCGGTAGCGCGCATGCTCCGGGAAAGGCGCACCGGAGACCTTCAACGCCGGCTTGTAGCGGGCGAAGATCTGCTGCGTGTTGGGGAATAGCCAGCACACCGCGAGGGCGATGGCGACATGGACGGACGAGACGCTGGCAACCGCCCGTGTTGCCTTGTCGGGAAGTCCCTCGAAGCCGTGCAATCCTGCCATCGCGGCGAGCATCCGGCCCGCGCTCGCGAAGTCGGGTGCGCGGAAGAAAACCCAGCCCACCAGCACCGCGAGGAAGGTCAGCAACACCGCCAGAGGCACGGGCAAGGGCGACCTTCCGCTGCGCTTGCGGAAGCCGAACCAAGCATGATTCACGCAGAGATAGGCACCGTGAAGCGCGCCCCAGATCAGGAAGTTCCAACCCGCGCCGTGCCAAAGCCCCCCTAGCAGCATGGTGAGGAAAAGATTCACGTAACGGCGCAAGGGCCCCTTCCGATTCCCGCCGAGCGGGATATACAGGTACTCGCGCAGGAAACGGGACAAGGTCATGTGCCAGCGCCGCCAGAACTCGACCACGGACACCGCCTTGTAAGGCGAGTGGAAATTCAGCGGAAAGCGGATGCCGAACATCCGCGCCGAGCCGATGGCCATGTCGGAGTAGCCCGAAAAATCGAAATAGAGCTGCAAAGCATAGGCTAAAGCTCCGATCCATGACTCCGCCATCGTCGGCATGCGTCCGTCACCGGCGGCAAGCGCGAAGACCGGATTGGCGATCGGTGCCATGTTGTCGGCGATGACGACCTTCTTGAACATCCCCGCGGTGAAGATCCCGAGACCGACCGGGAAGTCGCGATGCCAGCCGTGGTTCTTCTTCCGGAACTGCGGCATCATCTCCCGGTGATGGATCAGCGGGCCCGCGATGAGGTGCGGGAAGAAGGTCACGAAGAGCAGGTAATCCGTGAAGTGGTACTCCTCCGTGAGCCCCTTCCAAGCATCCACCAGATAGGCGATCTGCAGGAAGGTGAAGAAGGAGATCGCGAGCGGCAGGACGATGTGAGGCACCGCCTGCGGCCAGCCCGTAAGATCCTGGCTGATCCCGGCGAGGAATCCGGCGTACTTGTAGTAGCCGAGCAGCAATAGGTTTGCGGCGACACCCGCGCCTAACAGAAGCTTGCCCGTTGCCGAACGCTTGAGCCGCGAGAGCCGCCGGCCGAGCAGGTAATTCGCGCCGCAAGAGCCGAGGATGAGCACAAGATACTTCGGGCTCCAGGGTTGGTTCGGATCAGGATTCCAGACGCCGTAGTAAACAAGGGACACCAGCACCAGCCAGCCCAGCCCCAGCCGGAAAGGCGCACGACGGAGGGCGAGGAAGCCCAGCAAGGCCACCGGCAGGAAGAGCAGAAGGAAGGTGTAGGAGTTGAAGAGCATCAGGAAACGGCCCCGGATGTCGCGTGCCGGAACGAGAAACTCATTCTCGGGAACACTTCATTCGTCATTCGGGAATTCTGCATTCGTCATTAAATCTCCAGTATTCCCGCCTTCTGCAATTCGCCGA
>CBFGPU010000130.1:0-6714 GCA_965650715.1 uncultured Haloferula sp.
CATCGCCGCAAGGGACACCGATGCGGCCACCAGGGATTTGAACATCGCCAACGTCTTCATTTTTCCCAGGAGGTGTAGGTTACCGAGAAGTTCATCGTTGATGCGGACGAGGCGCTCGGATCGATCTTGAGCTCTTGCAACTGCAGTTGCGGCATCAGCGTCTCAAGCTCCAGGAAGGCCTTCTGCATCGAGCGGTAGGTGCCGCGGAAGGCCAGCCTCACTTGCGAGGACTTTTGCGCCGTCGCCGTGCCCAGCGTTCCCTCTCCCGCGGGATATTCCACCGCGGTCTGCTGGAATTCCTTGGACGGCAGCCGGTCGGCGATCTCCTTCAGGTAAGAGGTGATCGAGTTCGCCGTTTCCCGCTGCAACTGCGCGGTCCACCGTTCGACGTGCTGGCGCTTCTTGCTGATGTCCTTTTCGATTCCTTGCGATCCCAGGCGGTTCGCTTCGGAGGTCTTGAACAGTTCCTGCTTCTCCTGAAAGGAGGCGGCGGCCTTCGATTTCATCATGAAACCGCCGCCCACGACCAGCGCGCAAACCGCGGCGGGAAGCGCGAAGCCGAAGATGACAATGGATTGTCGGTAAAACATGGTGGTGAAGATTGGGTATTCGCGGTCAGGGCGCCGCCGCCGCCTTGAGCGCCATCGGATCGGAGGACTCGAAGCGTTGCGTGATGGTCAGGTCGAAGGAAAACGGGTAGGTGCCTTCGTCCAGGATCGAAAGGTCTTCCACCGGTCCCGGCTTGTAGCCCGGGTTTTCCAGCGTGCGGATGTTCACGACCAGCGTACGGCTTCCCATGTTGGTGCGGAAGGCGTCGTTGCCCGTCGCTTCCGCCACCTCGTTGAAGACCGCCGAAACGCCTTCGCGCGTGTTCAGCGCCGCCAGCCGTTCCAGCGCCTCTTCACGGGCCAGGCCGGTAATCTTCCACTCCTTCACGAAGCCGGCCATGGCCTGCCCCGGCGTGGTTTCCGTCCGGACGGAGTGGTTGAAACTCTTCGCGAGAAAGCCGCCCTTCTCCGGGAACAGGATCGAGAGCAGCTCCATCGAGCACCACGCCTTCGACCGGTCCGCCAGCAGGTTGTCCCAATGCTCGATCCGGCTCCGTTCGGAGGTAACCATCGCCAGCCGCTGCTTGCCCACTTGGGCGCTCTCGGCGTTGAATGCCCACTCCGGCTGCCGGATCATGCCGACCATGCCGAAGGCCAGCCAACCGAGCGAAAGCATCGCCGCCGCGGCGAAGCCGAGCCGGGCATACTTCGCCATCCGCAGCAGTTTCATCTCGCTGCCGTTCGGATAAAGTTCAGCGGCCTCCCGCGGCACCGGCAGGAAATCCTGCGTCGCCCAACCGTCGGTACGGAACACCGTGAACGTATGGGCATTTGCCAGCGGGGTCTCGGGTGGCGTGGTCAGCGTGGTCGTGATCAGCGGCTCGGGGAACCCGACCCCGCCCGCGGGCTTGGAAAAGCGGGTTCCTTCCCAAGTCACCTCGCGGATCGAGGTGGCCGGAAAGACGATCTGCACGTCCGCCGCCAGTTGCGGGTCCGCACCGTCGCCGATGTTGAACAGGAAAATCTCCGGATCGGCCAGTTCGAGCGCCGCCGCCGTGGTCGATGTCGCATGGCGCAGGTTCGTCGGGCGGCGTTGGCCGCGGTGTTGGAGCGTGCGCAGTAGCCGCAGGTCGCCGTGCTCGTTGAAGAATGCCAGCAAGGTGAAGCGCGGATACGGCAGGATCGCGATGATCGGCCGGCTGATGGCATCCGGCTTCAGATCGGGCAGGGCCAGCAGGCAGAGCAGCGGTGCACTCACCCCGCGCGTGATGATCGGGAAGTTCTTTTCTTCACCGATCCGGCGCAACTCGTCGAGAAACGGGGCCCAGCGGCGGCTGATGCTGATGGTCGTCGCGATCGCTTCGCTCCCGGCCGCGGGATAGGGAATCAGCCGCCATGCGCTCTCCGCCTCGTTCACCGAGGCGTCGTCGAGGACCCCTTTTGGATCGTTCTCGATCTGGGCTCGCAGCTCCGCGAGCGCGCCGGGGTTGTCGAGTTCCGGCTTCAGCTCGGAAGTCGAGAACTCGTCCGCCAGGTGCAAGACCACGGCGATCGAGGGGGCGCTGGCCGCCTTCGCGGTCGCCAGCACTTGGTCGGCAAATGCCGGAACCAGGGAAAGATCGGTTGCACACGCCTCATCCGGCACGGGGCCGGCGCTCCACTGGTCCGCGCGGCGGTTGTAGAGCCAGGAATCGATCCGGCTGCCGTCGACGCGCACGTGAAGCTGGTAGTCCAGTTCGAGTGCGTTTTGATACCATGCGGCGTTAACCGCACGGCTCGTGCCGCGCAGGATTGCGCCGGCTTGGCGGAACCTCTGCAGAGGATTCAGCCCCGAGGGATGTTGGTAGGCGACCAAGGGTGTGGGTGGGTAAGGGTGGGAACATCGTCGGGGGGAATGGGATTGGGGGGAAGGGGTCTCCCGCCCGCCGGAGCGGACGGGAGACAATGGCTGGTTATTCCTCGCGCGGCCCGGGGGCCCGCTCGGAATGGTCAGCGTCAGCGATCACCAGTCGGAGTAGGTGGCGGCGGACGGACCGTAATCGGCAGCGCCGGTGCCGGTGTAGACCACTGACAGCCAGAGGGTGCCGACGGCCGGAACCACGGTGCCACCGGTGTAGGAGGTGATTTCGGCGGCCGGCGGGGTGGGCTTGCGCAGGTAAGCGCCGACGCCGTCGTCAGCCACGCCGTAGATGTCATCCTCGGTGCAGGCACCGGTCGTTTCCGCAAGGTTGCGCATGTTGGCATGACCACGCACCGCCTGCTGGGCGTTGCGGATGTTCATGATGTTGGCCGAGCGGTCCGAACCCTTCTTCCAAGCGCGGGCGCCCACGAAGAGGATGGAGATGAGCGAAAGCAGGACGAGGATGACCACCGTAAGTTCGAGGAGGGTCATGCCGCTTGCGCGCTTGGAGGTACGAGTCAGTTTCATGTTTGGTGTGTGTATCTGGGTGTGTCTTTGTCTTTGTCTTGGGCAGGAGATCGCACGTCTGGATTACAGGATTTCTGTGTCGTCCCGGTTCATCCGTGCGTTCTCGAAGGTGTTTTCGGTGATGAGCCCCTGGCGCAGCAGGCGGCGCAGGTTCGCATCCCACTCGATGTTTCCGGCCCTGCGGATCACGTCCTCGAGCGACCTCGCGCCGCCGTCGTAGTTCGTGATCGCGGAAGCCACCGCATCGTCGTTGTTCTGCAGGAATTCGTAAGTCAGCACCCGCTTCTGCACCCCGTTGAGGAGGCCTTGCGAGTGAATGAAAATCAGGATTTCGGAAAGCCGCGAGAGCACCGCGGAGTGGTTCTCCTTCGGATAGAGCTCGAGGATACGGCCGATCGTCTTGACCGCACCCGTGGTGTGGAGCGTGGAGAGAACCAAGTGACCGGTCTGGGCCGCCTCCATGCAGGTTTCCATCGCCTCGCGGTCGCGGATTTCCCCCAGCAGGATCACGTGGGGCGCCTTGCGGAGCACATCCTTCAGGCCCTGGCGGTAGGAGTGGACGTCGCGACCGACTTCCTGCTGCGTCACCACGCTCGGGCAGGGGATCCGGCGGCCCGGATACTCCGGGTCCTCCATGTCGTCCGGATACTGGTATTCGATCGGGTCTTCCACCGTCACGATGTGCTTGCCGTGGTTGCGGCGCAGCCAGTCGATCAGCGCGGCGAGGGTCGTCGATTTGCCGGAACCGGTCGGGCCGGTCACCAGACACAGGCCCGCACGCTTCTGCACCGCCTGGCGCAGCACGTAGTTGGTGTCCGGATCGATCCCCAGGCTTTCCAACTCGGGGATGTAGTCGTTCAGGATACGGCAGGTGATGCCAAGACCGGAAGAACTCAGGTGGGCCTGGATACGCAGGCGCCCGGAGCGCTCGCCGTTCTCTCCCATCGGAATGCCGTCGCACGAGAAGTCCGCCACCTTGCGCTCCGCGAAGTCGCGGATCGCGTTCGCGATCTTGTCTTCGACTCGCTCTTCGACGTTCGATTCCTCGCCGAATCCGTGGCTCGCGCTTTCGCGGTTCGTGATCAGCGCCTTCAGGATCTCGTCCATGTTGGACCCGCTGAGGATCCCGAGGAAATCCAGCTTCTCCACCCCCTTGTTGGTGTGGATATACACCGGCCGCTCCGTGCGCATCTGGATGTCCGAAACACGCAGCTCCTTGCAGGTGCGGAAGATGATCGCCAGCAGCGTGGCCCCGCTCATGCCCGGCGCGAAACGCGGCAGCGAGACAGGACTATTCCTGACCGGAAGCGGCGGTGGTTCGTGTACGGCGGTGAACATGCGGGAGGTGGGAAAACGGGAATGGGACTCCGTGGGGCGTTTAGAAGTGCGAGCTGATTTCCGGACTTTGCTTGGAAAGTCGCTCGATCGTCGCCACGGCGGCGTTGCGGATCTTGGTGATAAACTCCAATCGCTCCTGGATCTCGAACTGGCGCGCTGGGGAGAGCCGGTCGTATTCGCCGGACTCGATCCACCGGTCGGCCAGCTCATGATGTTTCGCAAGCGAAAAGTTCAACCTTTCCAACTCTTCTCGCATCTTGTCGACACTGTAGTCCTGCTTATGAAGGAACATGAGTTCCAGGATGCTCGCCGAGGCGGAGGCGGCCGTCAGGGCGGGGCGCGGATCGTTCTCTTCGCGCAGGCAATAGGCGATCGTGCCTTGCGCCAGGGCGAGCGCCTTGCCCGTCAGGATCGGGCGGGTCCCCACCTGGGGCTCCGTCAGGAAGAGGTGATAGGAGTTGTAGTTAGCGTAGTTCGAAGGATCCAGTTCATACGCGGCGCGCAGCCGGTCTTCGATCTGGCGGCGCAGATACTTCTTGTGGGCATCGGTCGCCGGACGCGCGTTGGTCCGCTCCGTCGTCGCTTCTTCAAGCCGTGCAATCAGCCCCTCGGGCTCGGCGCACTCGTGCGAACCGTCCGCATGGTCGTGGCCGCAGGAACAGGTGGCCTTCACCGTCCTCCCGGAGACTTCCACCGCATGCCAGTCGGAGGAGATCCCGCCTTGCGCCGCAATCGCGATCACCTGGCCGTAGGGACTCATCTTCAGCCCCAGCGGATTCGGGAAGTAATAGAAGTCCCCGCCGCCTGCTAGTTGCTTCGCGCCGTACGACCACAGCGCGGCGCCGGCGAGGGCGAGCGTGGCTGGAATCGCAAGGTTGCGGAGGCTCATGGTGCTTGGGAGGGAAAGGGAGGTCGGAGATCTTTCAGGCGGTCGTGCGGGCGCGGAAGACCAGTCGCGAGATCGCGGCGTAAACCAGGAGGATCCCGGCGAAGTAGGCCAGCAGCAGCGGGAACTTGTCCCAGGCGATCGCGCCGAGCTTGTAGCGCAGGCGCTCGGTCGGATCCGCGAAATGATAGTGGGGCGAGGCCGCCCAGACCCACTTCAGCACCGCGTTGTCTTCCAGGTTGCCGAGCAGCTTCAGGTAACCCACGCCATAGAGCCCGTAAATCGCCAGCCCGCTGGAGGTGAGGAAGCCGGTGATGCTTCCGAAGCGCGATGCCATGGCGGTCGCCAGCGCCACCAACGGGGCCATCACCATCAGGAACAGCATGGCATATTGGAAATTCGTGGCGATCCACATGCTCCGCTCGTCCGCCATCCCCGGGCTCGCCGCCAGGATGCAGATCGCCGCGGAAATCAACGGCAGCGGCATCAGGAAAGTGGAGACCGAGAGCCAGATCTCGAATAGTTGTCGGCTCGCGGAAACGCCGCTGGTCAGGAAATACTCGCCCAGCCCCGAGCGCGCGTTCGATTCACCCTGCTTCGCGGCGGTGAAAAAGCCCCAGAAAATCGCGGAAAGCAGCGCCATCGCCCAGGTCGCCTGCGCGATCGCCGGCTTCATCAGCACGGGATTCTCCGTGCCGCTCGAAATCTGCGTGAGCAGGAATGGCAGCACCCCGACGGCGAAAATGCAGATCACCCAGGAATTCCTGCGGAACAGCGTGAAGGTCGTGAGACGGTAGAGTCGCATGGCGTCAGTTGAGCTGCTGTTTCAGTTCACTCCATGTCTGCTCCGATCCGGTCGAATGACGGATCCCCGCTCCCTGGATCACGATCGCGCTGGGCATGCCCATCGAGTCGTAGTCCGGGTGACAACTCACCAGTCGCAGCACCCCGGCGGTGCTCGAGCGCCAGATGTTCTCGAAAATCTCGCGCGCATAGGCGTCGAGTCCGCTGAAAGGTTCGTCCAGCAGCAGGATGTTCCCGCCCTTCGGATCGATCGAATACTCCGCCACGATCAGATGCGCCTTGCGGCGGTTCCCCGTCGAGAGCTTCCCGTAAGGCTTGCGGATATCCAATTCCAGCGAGGTCGCCAGATCCGCGGCTTCCTGCAACCGCCCGTACGGCAGCATCGCCCGGAAGATCCCGCTCACCGGAATCTCGGGATCGAAGCGCAAATCCTCCGCCAGGTACTGGACCTTGCCGCAAGCTTCAAACGCTCCGCCCACCGGCTTGAGCGTCTTCGAGATCGTCCGCAGCAGCGTCGTCTTCCCCCGGCCGTTCCGGGCGATCAGAAAATGCGTCCCGCCGCCAAGCGTGATGTCCTCGGCCGTCGTCGCCAAAGCCCGCCCGTACCCGATGGCCAGGCCGGCTTGGAGCTTCAACTGTGGGGACTCAGAATTCATGCTCTTTGCAATCTCTATGCTGCGTTTTCTACCGGTTGCGGGCAGATATTCAAG
>CBFGPU010000131.1:0-6708 GCA_965650715.1 uncultured Haloferula sp.
GACTCGCGCTCGCCTTCGCCCACTCCCCGGTTGCGGTCTCCAGGTTCGCCAAGGTCCCGTCCACCCGCTTGAGGTTGGCCTCGGACAGGATCGACTCGTTCACCTTCTCCAAGGTGTCCGCGAGACGCCCGGTGACGATGCGGATATCATCCACCGCCGAGTCGAGCTTGAGGAAAGTGGACTCCGCTTCCTGCATCAGTCGTCGCGCATCGCGGCTCACGGCTTCGGCATTGTTCTGGATCGCGTCGAGCCCCGAAGGCCCGCCGCCGCGCAGCACCGCGCCCGGTTGGATGAAGCGCCCCGTGGTATTGCCCCCCTCCGGCGGCGTGATCACGATCATCTTGTCCCCGAGCAGCGTGGCGGAGGCGATCTGGATCATCGAGTTTTCCGGAATGCGGATCGGCTCGTCGATATTCATGACGACCTGCACCTTCACGTTGGCATTCAGTTCGGGATGCTCCGCGACCTTGCCGATGCGAGCGCCGCCCATGCGGATCTCCGAGCCCTTGATCAAGCCCGAGGCATCGTCGAAAACCACCACCAGTTGATACTTTCCGCGGAGCCGGTCGCCAAAGCGTCCGAATTGCACGGTGAGCCCGCCCAGCAGCGCGAGGCCGATGAATACGAACACTCCAACCCAGAGTTCCGTTCTTCTCTTCGATTCACCCATGCGCCCGCAGTCTCGCCGGTCGGCCCCGGCGGTGCAAGGGCGATCAATTCCAGGGCTCGCCGGAATCCCCGTCCACGAATGGCCGCAACACCGGGTCGCTCGTCGTCTTCAGTTCCTCCGGGCTGCCGGCCCAGTGGATGCGGCCTTCCTGCAGGAAGACCACCCGGTCCGCGATGTGGAAGACGCTGCGCATCTCGTGGGTGACCACTACATTGGTCATCCCGAGGTCGCGCTGCAGATCCTTGATCAGGTGATCGATCGAATCCGCCGTGATGGGGTCGAGGCCCGCATGCGGCTCGTCGTACAGCACGCAGGCCGGCCGGCCGACCACCGCCCGCGCCAGCGCCACCCGCTTTCTCATCCCCCCGGATAGCGCGGAGGGCATCTTCTTCTGCTGGCCTGGCAGCCGCACGATCTCCAATGCCTCCGCCACCCTCTCAGCGATCTCCTTCTCGTCCTTCACCCCGGTCTCGCGGAGGGGGAAGGAGACGTTCTCCTCCACACTCATCGAGTCGAAAAGCGCCCCGGCCTGGAACATGATCCCGACCTTCCGGCGGTAGGGCGCGAGTTCGCGCTCGTTCAGGTGCGAGATTTCCTCGCCGTCCACCTCCACGCTCCCCTTCCACGGCCGCATGAGCCCCGGGAGATGCTTGAGCAAGACCGACTTCCCGCCGCCCGAACCGCCGAGCAGCACCAGCGTCTCGCCGCGGATCACATCCAGATCCACCCCGCGCAGGACATGCTGCGAACCGAACTTCTGCTCAAGCCCGCGCACGCGGATGAAGGGCTCGCCCATGAGCGAGAGCCTATCCACGGCGAGGGGCGTGGCAAGCATCCCGAGCCCCGGGCTTGCGAGGCCCGGCCTGCCACGATCTTTGACCCTTCGATCACTGCCCCTTTCTTCCTCATCTCCTCCACCGCGCGCTCAATATCACCTGCTTGAAGATCCACCCCGCGGCAGGCGGGCGATCCTTGTAAGAACCTCGATGGCCGTTGTCATGGAATCCACTGTAGCTGTCGATCTGCGGATCCAATAGATTTGTGATTGTAAGATCAGTGATTGGTGGCTGGCTTCAAAATCCCCGGTTGATTCCTGTCCTCGCTGCCTCAAGTTGCTAGTCCTCAAAAAATCGATCCCCCCTGTCCAGATCCGGGGCACCCGTTCGTCGATCCCTTCAAAGACCTCGCCATGACCACTCAAACCATCGAACGGAACGACAAGAAAACTCCCGCGCACCGCATCGTTTCCCAAGCGGAATGGCTCGCAGCCCGCAAACCCTTCCTGGCAGAGGAAAAGGAGTTCACCCGCCGCCGCGACGCCCTCGGTGCCAAGCGCCGCGAGATCCCTTGGGGGAAAGTCGAGAAATGAGATTCTCCTGAAACCCGTATCCCGCCTCCCGCGGATAAGAACCAACCCGAAAATACCCATGTCTCTATACGTTGATGGATTCGTGCTGCCGCTGCCCAAAGACAAGATCGAGGTTTACCGCGGCATCGCGGAGCAGGCTTCGAAAATCTGGAAGGAATACGGTGCCCTCGAGTACCGTGAATGCGTCGGCGAGGACCTTGAGATCAAGGACGTGCTCACCTTCCCCGCCCTCGCCCATGCCGGCCCGGACGACACCGTGGTCTTCGCCTACATCACCTACAAATCCCGCGAACACCGCGACGAGGTGAACGCCAAGGTCATGGCCGACCCCCGGATGAACGAGATGTGCGGCCCCGAAGGAATGCCCTTCGACTGCAAGAAAATGGCCTACGGCGGCTTCAAAACCATCGTCGAGGCCTGAGCCGGTCCCCCGATCGGTAATCCCCTCCATCCTGATCCCGCGCCCCTTCCTCAAAAAAAAAGACAGCGACTGTCCTTTTCCCGGCAGCCCGCTCGTCGCTTGCCTGAAACCATCACTCCTCAATCCAAACCACTGATGAAAATCGAACCGTACCTCTGGGGCTTCTCCGGCCGTTGTGAAGAAGCCGTCGAATTCTACAAACAGGCGCTCGGTGCCGAAGTCCAGATGCTCATGCGCTTCAAGGACAGCCCCGAGCCCTGCGGCGACGGCCCCGCTCCCGATGGCGAGAAGATCATGCACGGCAGCCTCAAGATCGGGGACAGCATCCTCATGGTCTCCGACGGCCAGTGCACCGGCGACAAGGGCCCGACCTTCGAAGGCATGTCCCTCTCCCTCAACCCCGCCACCGAGGCGGACGCCCACAAGATCTTCGATGCCCTCAAGGAGGGTGGGCAGATCACCATGCCGCTCGGCAAGACCTTCTGGTCCCCCTGCTTCGGCATGGTCACCGACCGCTTCGGCGTCGCCTGGATGATCAATGTCGTCCCCTGAGTCACCGTCACTCCATCCCTTCCCCTCCCGGTCATGTTCAAGAAGATCCTTCTCGCCTTGCTGGTTGTCCTCGTGGTGCTCGTCGCGGTCATCGCGATGCAGCCGGCCGACTTCACCATCAGCCGCTCCACCACCGTGAACGCCCCGCCTGCCGCCGTCTTCACCCAGGTGAACGATTTCCGCAAGTGGGAGGCATGGTCCCCGTGGCTGAAGATGGACCCGGACACCAAGGTCACCTTCGACGGACCGTCCGAGGGGAAAGGGGCGAAGTACGCCTGGGTCAGCGAAAAAACCGGCGAGGGTAACATGACCATCGTCGAAAGCCAGCCCGCCGAACGGGTGATGATCGACCTGATCTTCGTCAAGCCCTTCAAGGCGGACAACGATGTTGATTTCACCTTCAAGCCCGAGGGTACCGGTACCGCCGTCACCTGGACGATGACCGGGAAGAACAACTTCCTGGGCAAGGCCTTCGGCCTCTTCATGGACATGGACAAGATGGTCGGCGGCGATTTCGAGAAGGGCCTCGCCGGAATCAAGTCCGCCGCCGAAGCCTCCAGGTAACCCGTCTCCCTTCATTCCCATCCTCCGGAATCATGCCGATCAAAAACCATCACCCCGTCG
Organism: uncultured Haloferula sp.; assembly: GCA_965650715.1. Classification (GTDB taxonomy): domain Bacteria; phylum Verrucomicrobiota; class Verrucomicrobiia; order Verrucomicrobiales; family Akkermansiaceae; genus Haloferula. Next base: position 3,637 of record CBFGPU010000131.1, read on the forward strand.
GTTCATCCGAAAATCCGCACGCCGATCCCGCCCAATACATGTTCCTGTTCCGCCATGGCCCCTGGGACATGGACATGACCCCGGAGCAGATCACGCAGGTCATGGACGAGATCACCCGCTGGTTCGACGGTATCGCCAGCCACGGCATCGTGGTTGGCGGCACTCCGCTCCATGAAGGCGGCAAGTCCGTCACCATCCGGAATGGCGAGGTTTCCGTCACCGACGGCCCCTTCGTCGAGGCCAAGGAAGCCGTCGCCGGCTATCTCATCATCAGGGTCGATACCATGGACGAGGCCGTCGCGATTGCCCGCAGTTCGCCCCTCCTCAAGCACGGCATGGTCACCGAAGTCCGCCAGGTTGCCGCGGAATGCCCCGTCTACGATCGCCTCCGCGAACGGCCCGCCGCCACCGCCTGAATCAAGGAGGGGTGTCCCGCGCCCCTTCTAACGTTCCTGCCTCGCAAAAGGCAGGGACGTCTCTCCGAGACGCGCGGCCGGGGGTGGTTGGCATTCCCCTCCGCATCCTGCTTTCTCTAACCGCCAGTCCTCTTTGATCCCGGAGGGATCGCAGCGCCGCCCGATTCTCCCTTCGCCCTCCCTTACCTCCTCACCGGAGACACCGGCGACTTCCCGTCCGTCATTCGGATCGGCTTGATCAACCCCTTCCCGTCGTACTCCACCTTCTCCACCGCGATCTTCCGTCCCCCGCGGAACGGCCCCTCCTTCTTCGCCGTCTCCCAGCGGTGATACACGATGAACCACTCCTTCGTGGACGGGTTTTCGACGAACGAATGATGCCCCGGTCCCTGATGCTTCGCATCGCTCTCCAGAATGCATCCGCGGTACTGCCACGGCCCCGCCGGGGAAGAGCCGGTCGCGTAGTGTACCGAGTAGGTCGCGTCGTTCCACTTCCCGTGGCTGTAGGAGAGGTAGTAGGTCTTCTCCCGCCGGTGCATGAAGGCCCCCTCCGTGAATTTCTCCGGCTGCGCCACTTCCACCTCCCCCTTGAGGGACACCATGTCCTCCCCCAGTTCGAAGACCCGCAACTTCGCACCCGCGCTCCCGCCGGCATAGAACCACGCCCTGCCATCCGCCGGATCCACGAACACCATCGGATCGATCGCCTCGAAGCCGTTTCCCCCCGTCAGCAACGCCTTCCCGCTATCCACAAAGGGCCCCGTCGGCGAATTTCCCACGGCCACCCCGATCCGGCTCGGCGTCGGATTCTGCGGCCCCACCGAATAGTAGAAGTAGAACTTTCCTCCCTTCACCGCCATCGCCGGTGCCCATGCTCCGTGCCACGGCGCTCCATCCGCCTTCACCCACGGCACCTTGTCCAGATCCAGGATCGTCCCCTCTCGTTTCCAATTCCGCAGATCGCTCGACCGGTACGCCGCGAAGACCGGCCTCCGGCTACGCGCCTCCGTCGGGTAGAGCCAGTAGTCCTTCCCGACGACCAGTGCATGCGGATCCGCGCCGTCCATCACCGGATTCGCCCGGAGCGTCAGGATCAAGGAACCGAGGGTCATCAGGCGCAGGAGCATGCTTCTTCGTTACCGCCCCTCCGCCTTCCCGTCTTGCGAAAATCTTGCCCTGTGAACCGGGTCTGCCTGACAAACAAAAAGGCCCGTCCGCAGGCACGGACGGGCTGGCAGTATTTCCGAGGAGGGACTCAGAACGGGCTGTCCACGATGATGTAGCCGCCCGCGCTCGACTGGTAGTAGCGGTTGCCCGCGCGGTAGTAGCGTTGCCCGCGGTGATTCACCACCGTGTAGCCGCTGGGAAGCTCGCGGATCACCGTGACGTGGCGATCCCGCCCGGGCCGGCGGTGGTCCCAATGGTCGTGGTGGCGCATGTGAGGCGATTCCACCACGACGTAGCTCCGGCCCTGGGGACGATAATACACATTGTTGTGGTAGTAATAGCGGGTGCCGCCGATCACCTCGGCCCGGTACCCGGAAGGCAGGGTGTGCACCACATAGCCCGGGCGGTAGGCGGGTTCCACCACGGCGGTCGAGCCATAGTAGTCCACACAACTGGTGAGGAGAGCCCCGGCTCCCGCGGCGATCAGCATCAATACGGTCGGTTTTGTTTTCATGGGAATGCGTCTTGGCGGAGTTTCATCCGCAGAGCCCGTGCCCGGCCTGACATGATGATGTAATTTATTGATTATAAATAGTTTACAAGGATGGGTCCTCATCCCCTCGCACCCTCCGAATGCAGCGTGCATGAGGCTCGTCGTGCAGCCTGCAAGAATCAGGCCGACAGGGTGGTGTCCGATTTTGCGGCGATGTTGTGACTTTTGATCTATGGGAAACGTTTCTCTTTCGCGACCGATGTCATGTCATTTTTCTCCCGCATTCCGGCGATTTGGTCTGAATCGGGTCGGGGCTGTATGCAATTGATTCTCTGAATATTGCGCTGGGTTGAAATGGATTTCATGATGCCTCGCCTATTAACGAATGATACGTTTTTAAGGTTGTGTTATTCGCCCGGTTAGCTTAACCACCGCCCGCACATTGGCCCCCCCTGCGGATGACCCGCGAGACTTTCCATTCCCTTGTAGCAGAACTGGATCACTCCTGGAGTGCCCAGCCCCGGGGCCTATTGAGGGAGACCCTGATTTGGGTGATCTTGGGATATATCGTTATCTTCGCCGCCCTCTCGGCCTGCGCCCTTGTTTTCATCGCCGGGCTTTATATCGCACTAAGGTTCCAAGGCCCGGCCGGCACCCTAATTGCCGGTGCCGTGGCTCTCGCCGGCTCGCTTGCTTCCGTCCTGATTCTCGGCTGCCTCTGGGTCCGCTTCGCCCCCCCCGAAGGAGTCGTGGTGGACGAGGACCGCCACCCCCGTCTGCACCGCCTGATCCGGGATACCGTGGCCGCTACAGGCTGCGTCCGGTTTCATCAGGTCCTTCTCGATGCCGGGTTGGATATTTCCGCCGTCCAGAATCCCCGCCTCGGAGTGTTCGGATGGTACCGTACCTATCTCGTGATCGGCCTCCCGCTCATGGAGGCACTCACGGTGGAGGAATTCCACGCTCTCCTGGCCCACGAGGCCGCACATGTGACGG
>CBFGPU010000132.1:0-6680 GCA_965650715.1 uncultured Haloferula sp.
CTTGGACTGCGGCAGCCTGCTGCCGCTTTCCCGACGCAGCCTGCTGCGAGGGCTGGATGGATGAATACTTCATCTACGGTAGGCGCGTTCGTGAAAACCACAGCCGCGTCCAAGGATGGGAGACCCGGGGCTTGAATAGGTTCTTCACGGCAGCAAGGCTGCCTGCCGAAAGCGGCAGCAGGCTGCCGCAGTCCAAGGCGGCGAAGCCGCGAACACCAAAGAGCACCGCGTCACGCGATGATCTCCTTGATCGGATCCGCGCCCTCCACGCCGACGAGCCGCTGGTCGAGGCCGCCGTAGAAGTAGCTGAGGTGATTCGGATCGAGGCCCATCTGCTGGAGGACCGTGGCGTGGAGGTTCTTCACCTGCACGCGGTCGCGCACCGCTTCGCCGCCGAGTTCATCGGTCTCGCCGAAGCTGGTGCCACCCTTGATGCCGCCGCCGGCCATCCACATGGTGAAGCCGTAGGAGTTGTGGTCGCGACCGGTGCCTTCCGCATACTCAGCGGTGGGCTGGCGGCCGAACTCACCACCCCAGATGACGAGCGTTTCATCGAGAAGCCCGCGCTGCTTGAGGTCCTTGAGCAAACCGGCGATCGGCTTGTCGGTATTGCCCGCGTGATACTCGTGGGTCTTCACCAGGTCGCCGTGGGCATCCCAGTTGTCGTCGTTGTGCGCGCCGCCGGAGTAGATCTGGATGAAGCGGGTGCCGCGCTCGACCAAGCGGCGGGCGAGGATGCACTTGCGCGCGAAGTCGTCCGTTCGCGTGCCGTCCATCCCGTAGAGCTTCTTCACGTGCTCCGGCTCGTTGTCCACGTCGATTGCTTCCGGCGCGGTGGCCTGCATGCGGAAGGCCAGCTCGTAGGAGGCGATGCGCGCGGCGAGGTCGGAGTTGTGCTCGCGGCCCTTGAGGTGGGACTTGTTGATGTCGCCGAGGAAGTCGAGCAGCGAGCGCTGCTGCACGCGGTCCATCCCGGGGCGGTTCTGCAGATTGAGGATCGGGTTTCCCTGCGAGCGGAAGACCACGCCCTGGTAGCTGGCTGGCATGAAGCCGGAGCTCCAGTTCTTCGCGCCGGAAATGGGGCCGCCGGTCTTGTCGAGCATCACCACGTAGCCGGGCAGGTTCTCGTTGAGCGAGCCGAGGCCGTAATTGACCCACGATCCCATTGAGGGCTTGCCGGTGAGCAGCGAGCCGCTGTTCATCATCAGCATCGCGGAGCCGTGGATCGGCGAGTCCGCGGTCATCGAGTGGATGAAGGCGATGTCATCGACGCATTCGCCCACGTTCGGGAAAAGATCGGAAACCCACTTCCCGGACTGGCCGTATTGCTTGAACTTCCACTTCGGGCCGACCACGCGGCCCTCGTTCTTCTTGCCTCCGCGGCCGAAGGTCTTGATCGGGATGCTCTTGCCATCCAGCGGGTACATCTTCGGCTTGTAGTCGAAGGTGTCCATGTGGCTCGGCCCGCCGTACATGAAGAGGAAGATCACCGACTTCGCCTTGGCCGGCAGCAGCGGCTGCTTCGGCGAGAGCGGATTGTCGTACTGCAATTCGGAGCCAAAGGCACCGTCCTTGGACATCATCCCGGCAAGTGCGAGCGAGGTGAAGCCTCCACCGATCTGGTGGAGGAACTCGCGGCGATGGATACGACCGCAGAAATTGCCGGTGGGCGGACGAAGGATCATAACGCGTGCGAGGATGTGACGGCTAGTCGAGGTAGAAAAATTCGTTGAAGCTGAAAACGCCGACGCAGAAGCGCTGAAGCGCGAGATCGGCATCGAGCTTGCTCTCCGATTTGAGCTTGCCGATGAAGCCGAGCGAGAGCGCGACTTCCGATTCGTCGGCGGGACGGCAGAGGACCAGTTCGAAGGCCCGCTTCACCTGGGCTTGCAGATCATTCGCGTGTTCCTCCTTGAGGCGCTTCGCAAGCGCGGCGGCCTTCTCGTGGATGAACTCGCTGTTCATCATCGCCAGCGCCTGGGTCGGCACGGTGGTGGTGAAGCGCACCGGACAGGAGTTGTCCGTGTCCGCGCCGTCGAAGTCGGTGAAGAGCGGCGACTGCAGCGAGCGCTTGATCTTCACGTAAACGCTGCGGCGGTTCGCCTGGTCCGGCGTGCTGGTGCCCCACTTGCCGTCCTTGGTCGAGGAGGTGGCGAGCACTTCCTCGGGCATCGGGATGTAGACGCTCGGGCCGGACATCTCGAGGTTCAGCTCGCCGGTGCTGGCGAGGATCGAGTCGCGGAGTTCTTCCGCGGTCAGGCGGCGCGGGTTGAAGCGCCAGAAGAGGTCGTTGCCCGGGTCGGCTGCGGCCGCCTTCGGATCGGAGGCGATCGACATCCGGTAAGCCTTCGAATTCAGCAGCAGGCGGTGCATCGCCTTCACGCTCCAACCCTTCGCCACGAACTCGGTGGCGAGCCAATCGAGCAACTCGGGATGGGTTGGCGCGGTGCCGAGGTACCCGAAGTCGTTCGGCGTCGGGCTCAGGCCGCGTCCGAAGTGGTGTTGCCAGATGCGGTTCACCATCACGCGGGCCGCGCGCGGGTTGTCGGGGCGGGTGATCCACTTGGCGAGTTCGAGACGGCGACCGCTCGACTTCGCGCCTTCCGGCACGGGCGGGATCTTCGCCTCCTCGCCCCCCCAGATCGCGGGGAATCCGGGACGCACCTCATCGCCCTCGGCATGCGCGCTGCCGCGCAGGTGAATGTGCGTCGGTGGCGGAACGGGCCCGCCTTCGGTGACCACCATCGCCTCGATCCCCGGCGATTTCTTGAGCATCGCGATTTCCTCCAGGCGCTTCTGGTTCTGGCGATAGGTCGCGCGGTTCTTGCGGCTGACGGCGCGGAGATCCGGCCGTATTACGAGATCGGCCGGAGTTACCGCATCCACTTCCAGACCGATGTCGAAGAACTGTCCGCCCGCCGTCTGCTTGACATGCACGGCCAAGACATTGCGGCCCGTCTGCAGGGCGCGCAGGAAGGCTTCCGGCGCTTCGATGCGGTCGTAGTCGATCGAGTGGTGCTCGCGCTGGAGCACCGGCTGGCCGTTCAAATAGATCTCCGCGTCCTCATCGTGGAAGAGATGGATCATCACCGCCTTCGGGATCGATTCGAGGCCGAAGGTGGTCTGAAGCCAGATGTCCGAACCCGTCCACACCGTGCGGGCCTGGGCACCGGCAGCGGCGGTGCCGAAGGGTGCCACGCCCTGTTGCCAATTCGCCCGCTCCGCACGGAAACCCACCGCCGACCAGTCCTCTTCGGGCTTGGTCACGGTGTAGTACCAGTTGGTCGGGCGCAGGCGCGCATCCGTCACCAGCCAGCGGTCCATGCCCGCGAGACTGTTGACCTTTTCCGCCACTTCGGGGCGGGTCCGGCGGACGTTTGCCATCGCGTCCGCCTCGGTCCCCGCCATCCATTCGCGGAGTTGCTTCTCCTCGACATTGAGTTCGGCAAGGCGCTGGTCGCGCTCGTTCGCGAACTCCGGGGATTCGATGAACTCTGTCTGCTTGCCGCCGCGGCCCATCGGTTCGATGCCGCGGAAGAAGGATACGAACTTGTAGTAATCCGACTGCGGGATCGGGTCACCCTTGTGATCGTGGCAGCGCGCGCAACCCGCGGTCATCGCGAGGAAGCCTTCGGTCACGGTGCGGACGTTGTCGTCCATCACGTCGAAGTAGTGCTGCTTGCGGTCCGCGGGTTCGTCGTCCCACGGCATCAGCTTCAGCATCCCCGTCGCGATCTGCGAATCCGCCGTCTTGTCAGGCAGTTCGTCGCCCGCGATCTGCTCCATCACGAAGCGGTCGTACGGCTTGTCCTGGTTGAAACTACGGATGACGTAGTCGCGGTAGCGCCAGACGAAGGGCTTCTCGTTGTCGCGCTCGAAGCCGTTCGACTCCGCGTAGCGGACCACGTCCAGCCAGTGCCGCGCCCACTTCTCGCCGTACTGCGGCGAGGCGAGCAGGCGGTCCACCTGCTTGCTCCAGGCATCCGGCGAAGGATCCGCCTCGAAGGCGCGGATCTCTTCCAGCGAAGGCGGCAGGCCCGTGAGATCGTACGAGACGCGTCGTAGCAGCGCCGCCTTCGTCGCCTCGCCCGCGGGTTGGAGACCCTTCTCGTCGAGCTTCGCACGGATGAAGGCGTCCACCGGGTTCACCGCCCATGCGGGATCGGCGACCTCCGGCGGCTCCACCCGAGTCATCGGCTTGTAGGACCAGTGGGCCTTGGTCTTCTCGTTGACCTCGGTCACGCCCGCGAGCGGGTCGTGGACTTCCACCAGCAGGTCGGCGTCCTCGGGCGTCCAAGGAGCGCCCATGTCGAGCCACTTGGTGATCTTGGCGATCTGGTCGCTCTCCAGCTTGCCGCGCGGCGGCATCTGGAGGTCCTCGTTCTGGTAGGAGATGACCTCCAGCAGGAGGCTCTTGGCGGGATCGGACTCGTTGAAAGCCGGACCATGGCTGCCGCCCTTCATCAGCCCTTTCCGGCTGATGAGTTGCAGGCCGCTCTTGATCTTCGGGTGGCCCTTGTCATCGAGGCCGCCGTGGCATTTGAAACAGTTCTGCTCCAGGATCGGCTTCACCTCCTTGCGGAAGAATTCCACCCCTTCGCTTCCGGCATCCTGCGCCAGCGCGGATGCTCCGGCGACACCGAGACCGATGACCCACCAGTTCCTCATGCAATCTGGGAGAGAACGGCACCGAAGCGACCGGATATTTCATCCGCGTGCGCTTTGACCACCGCCCCGAAGGCATCGAGCTGCCCGTCCGGAATGCGGGACGACGGTGCGGTGATCCAGAGTGCCGCGATCACGGCTCCGGTGGCTCCACGGATGGCCGCGCCGATGCAGGTCTGGCCTTCCATTTCCTCGCCGAGGTCGAAGCCGTATCCGCGGGCAGCGACCTCCTTGAGGTGAGCGAGGAAAGCCTCATGCGAGGTGATCGTATTCGGCGTGAAACGCGGCATCTTCAGGCGGGCGACACGCGCCGCGCGCTCCTTCTCCGGCAGACCGGCCAGCATCGCCTTGCCGGGAGCGGCCGTGTGGAGGCAGAAGCGCGTGCCGGGATCGACCGCGAATTTGAAATGATGCGTCCCGAGCGCTTGGTCGAGCACCACGCCCTCGTCATCGGCGAAGGTGCCAAGCAGCGCGGTCTCGCCGGTGGCGTCGCGGAGGCGGCGCATCACGTCGATGGATTTCTCGAAAAGGTTCGCGTCGGTCACCGACATCGCGCCGAGGATCAGCAGGCGCGGGGTCAGGCGGTAGCGCTTGGTGTTCTCGACCTTCTCGAGGAAGCCGCGGTTCTCCAGCGTCACCGCGATGCGGAAGGCGCTGTTCTTGGGGATCTTCAATTCCACCCCCAAATCGCTCACGTTGATGCCTTCGGGTCGGGAGCTCAGAAGCTCCAGCATCACCAAGGCTCGGTCGAGGTTCGGCACGATGTAGCGGGCCCGAGGATTCTCGGAAGGGTTTTCCCAGTCAGATTCGTTTGTCATATGAAACGGCGTGCGCCGCCCAATACAAGGGAATCGGGCAAGCCCTTTCAAGTTTCTAACCAACAAATCAGGGCCAGTTTCCCACATTTCCGGTCAGGAACCCAACCCGAGGCGGTGTTTTGCGGTGCACTTTCGCCCCCGCCCCCCGATGGGACAGGAATTTCTTGAAGTAAGAAATTTCTTATCCGCGGCCTCGGAGCTTCTTGCAAGCGGTCACATCCCCAACCACCGACTTCCCCAAACGATCACGAAGGGCAGGGTGAACAGACTCACCACGGTCGTCGCGATCACCACTTGCACGGCGACTCCCGGCCTGCCGCCGTAGATGCGGGCCAGCATGATCGGGGTCATCGCCGAGGGCATGGCCGCTTGCACGACCAGCACTTGCTTGAGCTCCACGGGTGCCGGCAGGAACTTGGCCGCCGCGAGCAGCAGCATCGGCAGCACCGCCAGACGTACCGCGCAGCCGCCCAGGACCACCCGCAGCGAGGGCTTCTCGGCAGCCACCAGGTCGAACATCACCGCGCCGGTGATCAGGATCGCCACGGGGAAGGCTCCGGCCCCCAGCCATGCCATCGTCTTCCGGATTGAGGCTCCCAGCCCGAGCATTCCGCCCTCGAACCAATCCGCAGGAGCGGCATCAGCCGGTGGGGGATTCAGGAATTGATCCGCTCCCGTGCCCACCAGGATCAGGCCGAGCAGGACCGAGATGACAGGGCCATTCACCAGCTTCCGCCACGGGACTTTCTTGTCGCCCGAAAGCAGCATCACCCCCACCGACCAGATCGCGAGCTCCACGCCGAGGTTGTGGACGAAGAGCATCGCCAGCGCGCCGCCTCCGACCCAGACCTGCTCGACCACCGGGATCGCCGTGTAACCGAAGTTCTGCACCCCGGCGGAAAGCGTGAAGGTCCGCTTGCCCGTCCCCTTCTGGAACCGCAGCAGGCCCGCCGCCAGCCAGGCCCCGCCGAAACTCAGCACCGTCAGCGCGAAGCCCGCCCCGATCCCCCACAGCACGGAGCCGGGATGCTTCACGCTCTCGCTGCCGAGGATCTTGTCGAGGATCAGGCAGGGGTAGAGAACGCTGAAGACGAGGTGGAAGACCGGTTCGTCCTGCTCCTTCCGCAGCACCCCGATCTTCCGCAGGAACGCCCCCGCGAGAATCAGCAAATACACCGGCAGAACCGCCGCCAGAAC
>CBFGPU010000133.1:0-6679 GCA_965650715.1 uncultured Haloferula sp.
GATCCGAACAAGGACCAGAGCTACTTTCTCGCGCTGATGACCGCGTTCCAGGCGGATCATGCGCTCTTCCCAGCCGGGGAACTCCTCAAGCCGGAAGTCCGGGAAGTCGCGCGGCGCTTCGATCTCCCGACTGCGGCAAAGAAAGACAGCCAGGGCATCTGCTTCATCGGCGATATCAAGATGAGCGACTTCATCCGCCACTACATCCCGGACAAGCCCGGCGAGATCGTGGACGTGAACGGCCGGGTGATGGGCGAACACCGGGGTTTGCACCTCTACACGCTCGGACAACGCAAGGGGCACGGCGTCGCCTCCCCGCGGGAGGGGATGGCCTACGTCGTTGTCGGCAAGGATCTCGAAAAAAATCGTCTCGTGGTCGGCTGGGATGAAAGCGAGACGCCCGGCCTCTACGCCCGCGAATGCGTGATCGGCAGCGTCTCGACTCTGGGCGTTCACTTGGATTCGCCTCGCTGGTTGGATGCCCAGCCGCGCTATCGCGCCAAGGCCGAGCGAGCGGAGATCACGCCGATGGACGAGGGGAAGCTGCGGCTTCGATTCCAGACGCCCCAGCGCGCCGTGGCGGCAGGGCAGATCTGCGCCTTCTACGATGGCGGAAGGCTTCTCGGTGGCGGTGTCTTCGAATCGGTCGGAGCCTAGCCATCCGTACAGGGGAAACCGCTGTGCCGTCCTAGGCGTTGTGAGCCACGTTCCAGTTGCTCAACAAGTGGGAGTGCCGGTTCTTGTAGACCGTCCTAAGAAGGCATGGTCGTAAGTTCGAACTCGGTTTTTTCTCCCCGTTTTAATACATCGGTCCGGGCACGCTGCCTTGACGGACGCACACAGCAGTCGGTGGAGATTCTAGGGCCGCGGCGGCTTCTGGCAATGCATTTTGGACACAACGCGGCTTTTTGAATGCGCCGTATTGAGGGTTCGTATTTTTCCGAACTCCGGCCGCTGGAAATGCGGAAGCCGGCCCTCCGGGAATGTTCGCCTAGAATGTCAGTTGCAGCACCCCGAACCGCTCCTGCGAAATCTTTCCGAACCAGTGCTTGAGTGTCTCGTGGGTCTCCCGGAGCTGCTTCGCGTGCTGTTTCGGCGATTGCGCGCCGTGCTGGTCGGCGAAGGTTTCCAAGGCCTTTTCATCGGGCGGATTGGATTGCAGGAATGAAGCGACCCTCTCCGCCATTGGTTCGGGAATCGCGTAGTAGTTCGCATCGATCGCCGCCGCCGCGAAGTCCGATTGGATCGGCTCGACTCCGTCGAGGAAGGTGAAAAGGTAGTCGATCAAAACGAACCCGGAGTAGGGGAATTCGATCCGCTCTTCCGCGGCTTCATCGAGATATTCCCAGAGGAAGCGCTCTCCGGTGACGATCTCCTTGGTTCTGAAAATGCCGCGCTTGTAAGTGATCGTCTTCTCGGTCCTTTTTGCTTCCTCGAACTCGGGTCGGGCGGATTCCCGCAGGAGATAGAAGGTGGCGATGCTGGACATGGTGGGGCGGATTTTTTGATGAGCGGACAGGCTCCTGCACCACGCGCCCACACCGCCCTTCCGGTCCGACAGGAAAAACCGGGTCGTGTTCCGGAGGGGGGGACATCGCAGTGCCGGTGGGGACCGGCCCTTTCAACACCCTTATCATGGCCTCTCTCTCTCCCCGTCCGTCAAGCCGAGATAGCAAAATCACGACATTGATCTAACATTGGGGAGCAAGCCCCCCGCGCCCGGCTCCGTCTGCTCCTGGGGGATGGCTCCCTCCGTGCCTTGACGCTGCGGGCTGCGCCCCGTTTCCTCCCCTTGCCGGAGGCATCCCCCCTCCCGGGTTCCTGCATGCCGGACGATTCCCAGAACAGGAGGATGACCTCGTATTCCCCGAAGCTATGGGCGCTCACACTTCCCGTGGCCTTGGTCACCGGCTCGGCTTGCGCGTTCTTCCTGTGGAGCCTGGAGGCGGTGACCCGTCTTCGCTTCGAGCATGCCTGGCTGCTCTATTGCCTGCCCATGGCCGGGATGGCGGTAGCTTGGCTCTATCACCGGCACGGTGGGACCTCGGAAGGAGGAAACAATCTGATCCTCGACCGGATCCATGATCCAGGCGGAGGAGTGCCGCGACGGATGGCCCCCTTGGTTCTGCTCGGGACGCTGGCCACGCACCTCTGCGGCGGTTCCGCCGGGCGCGAGGGCACCGCGGTTCAAATGGGCGGCAGCATCGCGGGTGCCGTGGCCAGGCACTTCCGCTTGGAGACGGGGCAACTCTCCGCGCTTCTGATGGCGGGTGTTGCGGCGGGTTTCGGTGCGGTATTCGGTACCCCGCTGGCAGGCGCGGTTTTCGCGGTGGAGGTCGCCGTCATCGGCAGGCCGAAATTGCAAGCTTTGCCACATTGCCTGCTGGCGTCCTACGCGGGAGACTGGACCTGCCGGGCCTGGGGGGCGGGGCACACGCATTACCACATCCAGCAAGTGGTGAAGCTGACCGGTGATGGCGATGGCGCGGCCTTGATTGGAAAGGTCGTGCTAGCTGCCGTTGCGTTCGGGCTGATGGCGATGGTCTTCGCCCGCTCTTGTCACGCGCTTGGTGCAGCGTTCAAGCGCGTGATCCCGTGGCCGCCGCTCCGGCCTGCAGTCGGCGGTCTGCTGGTGATCGCCCTCTTCCTCTCTACCGGTAGCGCGGACTACCTCGGCCTCGGGGTTTGGTCGCCCGATCCCAAGGCAGTCTCCTTGGTCTCTCTCTTTGGTTCACCGGAAATCCATCCTTGGAGCTGGTGGTGGAAATTCGTGTTCACCGCGGTGACAGTGAGTGCGGGTTTCAAGGGCGGCGAGGTGACGCCGTTGTTCTTCATCGGCGCTGCCTTGGGCAATGCCTTGGCTGGCGCGATGGGAGCGCCTTCCGGACTCTTCGCCGCGCTCGGTTTCGTGGCGGTCTTCGCCGGTGCGAGCAATACGCCGCTGGCCTGCACGCTCATGGGCATCGAGCTCTTCGGGCTGGAGCATGCCCTGCCGCTGGCAATCGCCTGTTGGGTGGCCTTCCTATGCAGCGGACATGCCGGGATCTACCGCTCGCAGCGGTTCATGTTCTCGAAGCCGGGATGGCGGAAGCACCGGAACTCCTGAGACAAGAAGAGGCGGACACTTCGGTCCGCCTCTTTGGAAAGAAACCCTCGATCACGCCCCGTTCTCAGGGAGCGTTCGGGATCGAGTAGTAGAGTTGCTCGAGCGACATCACGCAGTAGGCGGTGACCAGCACGGGGTTGGATTCCATCCAGCGCCCGTTCGCGTTGGCCCAGGAACCATCCTCGCGTTGTCTCTTGAGAATCGCGCCTGCAAGATCCGTGCGCCAGTCGGCCTCCTTGCCATCGGCGAGTTCGAGCTTGTCGATGCCCGCGGCGGAGAGAGCCTTCGACATCGTCTGGTAGTAGTAGTAGAGACCTTCGGCACCCATGCCCGGGTTTTCCTCGAGCGTGTAGTTCTTACCCAGCCACTCCTTCACCGTCTTCACGCGCGGATCATCCGGACCGAGCTTGGCGTAGATGAGGGAAAGCAGGCCGGCATACGAAATGGAGCCGTATGAACGGAGCGCGACGCGGCCGTCCGGCAGCGTTTCTTCGCCCGCCTTGGTTTCGCCCGGACCGTAGATGAAGCCGCCCTTGTTCTTCGGGTCATCCGAGGCGTAGGGCTGGTCGTTGGTCTCGGTGAGGTTCTGGCAGCGGGAGAGGAAGGTGATCGCCGCATCCCAGTCGAGGTCCGGCTGGTTGCCGTGCTTGCCGTCCTCGATCACCTTGCGGGAAAGCGCGATGGCCTCGATGGCGAGGTAGGTGTTCGACATGTCCGAACGGTCGTTCTTCGAACCGTAGCCGATCCCGCCGTCGTTCTTGTTGTCGGTCTCCTTCTTCTGGCCGATGTCCCACTGCTGGTCGATCAGGTGCTTGCGTCCTTTCACGATCATCGGCTCGTAGCGCTCCTTCTCGGCAGCGGTCAGGGCGGTCACCGCGGTGGCGGTGTTGTAAACGCTCAGGCCCTTGTTGTAGATACCGCCGTCATCCTTCTGCTGCTTGATGAGCCATTCGAAGCCTTTGGCGATGTGCGGGGGCAGGTCGGCCTTGCGGTCCACGGCGGGGTCGCGCACGGCGGCGGTCAGGGCAAGCGCCGTGAAGGCGGGCAGTTCGGCGTTGTCCCAATGCCCGTCCTCCTGCTGCTGCTTGGCCAGCCAGGCATTGCCCCGGGCGATGGCCTGTTTCATCTCGACCTGGAGCGAGAGGTAGCGGTTTTTGGTGTCCTGCCCGTGGGCGAGGAGCATGGTGGACGCGAGCGCGACGCAAATGGCGGTCTTCATGGCTTTTCGGCTGCTTTCTTGAAGGGAGAGATGATGACGGTGACTTTTGTTCCTTCGGCAGGAACTCGTTTAGGGAAGGGGAACCAGACTTCGTCCGATTTGTTGTCCTTGCCCGAGTAGTTGATCAGGGCGGCGTTGGTGATGAAAATCGCGGCGATGTCGCCGGTCGATTGGGCGAGGAAGCTGCCCTCGTAGAACATGGATCCGCCGTAAACCCATGGATCGGCGGGCATGGCTTCCGCGGTGGTGCCGTGGGAGATCCACTCGTGCAGCTTGGCGGTGCGGGGCTTGCCTTCTTCCTGCCATTCCACCCCGATCTGGATCCGCGCGCCGTCCTTCACATCCTGCGGTACTTCCGGGAACTTGCTCGAAAGGCTGCCATCCTCTTCGTAGGCGGCATAGAACTCCGGCGACCCCTTGTAACGCAGGAGCTTGAAGGCGAGATTCAACTCGGTCGGCGAAATGTCCGTGACCAGCAGCGATTCGTGGACCTTCCCGTTCTGGTGAACGATCGCGTATTCCAGGATCTCGCCGTTCGTCATGTTGACGGCGGCCGGGAAGCGGATCTCCCGGGTCTTGCGGTTGAAAATGATGTCACCGACCTGAAGCCGGTCGGCGTCCAATTCCTTCACCGCAGGCTGAGCCTCGGCAACGGGTTGATCGGGTGCCGGAAGGGTCTTGGGCTCGACCGGGGCACGCTCGGCCTCGGGCTCGGCGCAAAGCAAGCCGGTGGCGGCAAAAAGGAGGAGAAGTCCGCGTGGCATGCTGCAAAGTCTCCCACCGGAAACGGTCAGGTCCAGTGTTCTCTTAGGGCCGATTTCCCGGCAGCAGCGATTTTCCGAACTCTTCCCAGCACAGCCGGGTGATCTTCGTTTCCAAGGCCGCCGAGGGATTCTCGCCATCGCTCAACGGGGCGGGCGGTGCCAAGTCGCTCGTGGCCGCGAGTTGGGAAATCACCAGCTTGTAGGCACCCGACAGGATCTCCCGCCGGAGCAAATCCGGCTCGGCGGGCAGCGGGAAATCCAGGAAACCCGTGGATGCCGATCCAGCCCCCTCCGCGGTCAATTGCAGCGAAAGCACCGGAGTTTGGGTGCCCTTTCGCTCCGGCCGCTCGACGCGGGGCTCGAAACGGAGAAGTCCGGACGAATGACGTCCCAACTCATGGGCGCATTTCGTCAGGATTTCCTCCAAGGCGTCGGCCGGCACACCGGCGGGGACTGTAGCCTCGATCACCAGAGGCTTCGCCGTCACCGGATCGATGTTCCAAGGTGCCACGACCGGACGAAGCCGTTGGATGCCGGACATCGCCGCTTGCCGCTGCGTGTCATCCGGACGGCAGGAATCGATGACCCGTTCCCAAGCTAGCAGCGCGCGGGCATTTCCGCCCTGCTCCTCAAGATGGACCGCCAGCGTGATATAAGCGGAGGCTCCTTCCGCCGCATGCTCGGCATAGGCGTTCAGCGCGGCTGGGGAGGCCGGATCTCCGGGGTTGATCGCGGGTGCGGCGCGGATCGGACTTTCGATGGCGGCTTTCTCCTTCAGGTCGCGGCCGATCGAGAAAAGGCGGGATTTTTCATGCTGCACGATCGCCGCCCTGGCTCTGGTGCGGGCGAGTACCGTCTCGCTCGGAGGTGTCAGGAAATCCATATGCCGGGTGCCCTGCCACCACGTCAGCCCGATCGCCGCGAGGGAAAGCAGGATGACCGCCGGAATCGGAACCCGTTTCACGGGGCGGAGCATTCCCGATCCCGCCCCGCGCGCCAAGATTCAATGCAGGCTCGCCACACGAAAAACGCGCCGCGGCAGGGTGCCGGGGCGCGTTCTCTAAAATCTATCGCAGGCCGATTACTTTTCGGCGGCCTTCACGAGCATGGCCTTCTTGCCGACGCGCTCGCGCAAGTAGTGCAGCTTGGCACGGCGGACCTTGCCCTTGCTGACCACTTCGATCTTGGAGATACGCGGGGTGTGTAGCGGGAACACGCGCTCCACGCCTTCGCCGTAGGAAATCTTACGGACGGTGAAGGAGGCATTCACGCTGGTGCCGCGGCGGGCGATCACGATGCCGGCGAAGATCTGGACGCGCTCCTTGCCGCCTTCGACGACCCGGGTGTGCACCTTCACGGAATCACCGACACGGAAGTCCACGACGTCCGATTTCAACTGCTCCTGTTCGATCTTCTTGATGATGTCCATGGCGTCCTCCTTGCTTTGGGAAAGTGTAACAATCGCACCTGGTGGCGCGAGGGGCGGGAGAACTAGGGGAACGATCCTCCGATTGCAACCGCGAAATTCACCGATTTTCGCCGAATTTCAAGGTTTCGAGGTGCCTCAGGCATCCTTGAACGCCAGCAGGG
>CBFGPU010000134.1:0-6649 GCA_965650715.1 uncultured Haloferula sp.
TCATCGAGATGCCAGAGGTGCAGCGTATGCTTGTCCGCCTGATAGGGATGGGGCTGCGCCTGCAAGGACACCGGAAGTACCGGCAAGGCGGCGGGAAGGACGCGCCGGAACAATGCGGCAAACGCGGCGCAAACGGACATGCTCGCAAGCTGGCAAAAAACCGGCGCTCTTGCGAGCCGCCGGCTTGGGAAAATCGCCTGTCGCACCTGGCCGAAAACCTACCCGCGACGACGGCGCAGCAGGGCGAACAGGCCCAACCCGCCAAGCAAAGCTGCCGAAGGCTCGGGAACGATCGCCAGATTGTCCAGAGAACCGAGGCTCGTGGAAGCCGTGCGCATGTCACCATAGAAGCCGATCTGGCTGCCCAGGTCCGTCGCCGTGAAGTTCACCGTCAGGGCATCATGGCTGACCGCGCTCGTATCGACGTATCCCACGGTGAACTCCGTGGAGGTCACCCGTGTGATGTAGAGCTGGGAAACCAGTGTTTCAGCCGTGCCGAGAATGCCCGAGCCGGTGGTGACCACGCCGTTGTTGGAACTGGTCACGCGGACGGCGTCCTGGGAAGGCCGGACATAGATCGCAAGGAAGTTGCTCAGGTCCCGCGTGTCCGTGTCTCCCGAGGATGCGGACGTAATCGCGGCGGCACCCGCGATGGCGAGGCCGAAATCCATCTGCGTGCTCGTCGTGGCGAAAGCGGTGTCGATGGTCAGCGTCTGACCGACCGCGAGGCTGAAGTCGTTCCGGAGCAGGAGCACCTGCTCGGCCGCAGAGGTGCCCGAATCGTAGGTCGAAACCAAGCTGCCGGTCGATGACGAGAAGCTGATGTTCGCGGTGGCGACGCTGTTGTCCAGCACGCGGGTGCTGGTGTACTCGGACAGGCTGCCGTCGCTGAAGGTGTCGATCACCACAGCGCTGGCGCCACCGATCAAGAACGGGGCGATCACCGCGTTTGCCAAGGGAAGGAATCGGGAATGCATAGGGGAGTAGGCGGTTTTTGTGAATCCGCAGAAGCGCGGAATTCGGCAGGATAAGCCCCCAAAGCCACCGTGCACTCAACCCAAATCCCCCGGTCTCCCCCTTAATGGGGAAGCGGTGCGAAAGCTCACCTCCGCATCCGGATGGTCCAATTGCCGGATCCCAAACCGAGGATTTTCCGGTCGCCCTCGGTAGTCAGATGTGAAGCCTTGCCGGTACCTTCCGCCACGATCTCGCCGGGGAAAGGGACGTGAAACTCGGTCGTGGTCCCGGCGGGCACCGACAGCTTGGCTCTCCATGAGGCGGCATCCCTGCCGCGGATATCCAACAGCACGGCCCCCTTGGGCGTCGGCATCCGGATCTTGGCCTTCTCCAGCGAGGCGGTCTGCGGCTGCACCCGGAATCGCTTGAAGCCGGGCTCCAGTGGTTCGATCCCCATCAGGCGCCGGGCGATGATGTTGGCGGGTGCCGTGCCCCAGGCGTGGTTCCAATCCAGGTTCGGCTTCAACGAAGGATCCCACGCTTCGAGGGTGATCGTCGAACCCACCTTCTCCGACATGTTCAGCCACGAGCGCTTGTCGCGGGACACCAGCAAGGAAAGCGCGTACTCGGCCTCGCCTGCATCGTAGAGACCTTCCAGAAGGAACTGCGCGCCGTACACGCTGCATGCCATGCCGCGCTGCCTCACGTAGGCGGTCACCCGGCTCACCCGGTCTTCCGGCACCAGTCCGAGCGCCAGGGGGAAGAAATTCGCATGCGCGGAAGCATGGGCGCTGACCCTGCCTGTCTCGGGATCGAGGCCGTCCACATAGCAGCCGCGTGCCTCGTCCCAGAGCCGCGCGTTCACCGCCTCCTTGGTCTGCGCGGCCATCGCGGCGAACTCCCGCGCATCGGCGGCTCTGCCCAGATGGCTGGCAATCTTTTCAAGAAGCACCAGCGAGCGGTAGTGGAAGGCCGTCACCGCCGTCTTCACGCCGGGCTCCATGTCGTAGTCGTCCCTTTCGTTGGATGGCCAGTCGACGATGTCTCTCGGCTCGCCGTCGTTCCAGCCGAGGAACAAGCCCTCCGTCGTCCGGCGCTCGCACATCGCACGGCCTTTCAGCGCCTCGAAGTTCCGCCGCAGCGAACGGTCGTTGCCCGACCACAGGAAATCGTGCCAGCCCAGGATTACCGATTGCAGGCGCCATTCCGTCGGCCAGGTCGGTTTCTCTAACAGGTATTCGTGCGTCAGCCGTGCCGTGTCGTAGCGCGCATCCAGGCAGTAGTGCGAAAGCTGGTTGATCAGGACGTCCGCCTCGTAGGGCTTCCGCTCGCGGTCGCCATCGACGTACAAGCCCATGAAGCTGGTCGCCTTGACCGAATGCTTGCAGAGCTTCCACACCGCATTGAGTTCCGGGCTGGAGGATTCGAAGGAGGATGCATGCGCCTTGAAGGGAACGCTCCAGGAGATTCGCCTCACCTGTTCCGCCCGGAACGAGGGGGGAGCACCCTCGATCTCCACATAGCGGAAGGGCATTATTTCCGGGCAACCGTCCGGCAGGCTCAGGAATCCCTCCTTCATCCATTCCGGCGGCTGCCAACTCAATTGAGGTCGCACCGCGGTCCATGGTCGCAGAGTCACCTCATGTTGCTGGTACCGCACGGTTCCGCTTGGATTGCGCTGGACCCTGCCGTCGTCCGTCAGCGCCTCGCCCATGTGCAGTATCACCTTCTTCCCCCGGCTGTCCGGCGAGGTCAGCTCGACCGTCCCGAAGGTCGCCTCGCCGAAGTCGACGAACCAGTGGCCCTTGCCGATCCGTTTGACCCGTTCGGGCCTGTCCGCCGCCTTGACCACCGGGCTGCGCTCGAACGCGCTTGCGAAAGAAATGGAAATCAGAAGGCAGAGGAGAAATCGCATGGGCAGGCTTCAAGGCAGTAGGCATTTCCACCCCTTCCGGAGCAAGCGGCATGCGCGCGGAGACCCTCCGGGACGAACGGAATTCAATGCATCAAACCCGCGGGAAACCCGCCCGGTGAGCTTGAAATCGAATCTCCAACGAAAAGGGGGGAGGAGCCTCCGTTCGATTCTCCCGCTACCGGGGAAAATTAGGGCTTTCTCCCGGCCCGCGCCCGCGCTACACCGCTGCGCCTGCGGCGGTCATGCCGCCGCAGGACCCACGGTGCCGCCGGCTTAGCTCAGTTGGTAGAGCAGTTGATTTGTAATCATCAGGTCACCAGTTCGAGTCTGGTAGCCGGCTCCATGGGGCATCCATCGGTTTCACGAGGTGATGGTAGCCCCTTCACAGCCACTCGCCGTTGTAACAGCCTTCGGCGGGAGACCAAGAGGCGTGCCGCTCGCAAACGGCGCCCACCTCACGGTTGCAACACAACCCCCGCCTCCTCCAAGGCCAGCGCTGCCGCACCGACCATTCCCGCCTCGTTCCCGAAGCGTGCCGGCAGGATCATCAGGTGCTCTTTGAACGGAGCCGAAAGCTGCGCGTAAAGGTGTGCCGTTAGCGGATTGAAGAGAATGTCTCCGGCCTTCGCCACGCCGCCGCCGATGATGATCGCCTGCGGGTTCAGCAGCCAGCAGCAGTTCATGATCGCCGTCGCCAGCTTCGCCGCCACGCTGTCCCAGATCCCGAGCGCGATCTCGTCGCCCAGCAACGCCGCCTTCGCCAGCGCCGCCGGCGTGCACTCCGGCAGATGCCGCTCGATCCCCGCATCCAGGTAAACCTGGCGCGCATCGGCCGCGATCTCGTTGTTGCCCACGTAATCTTCCAACGCCCCGAGGTTGCCATAGGCACCCCGGCGTCCTTGCCAATCGATCGACATCTGCCCGACCTCGCCGGCACCGAACTGCGCCCCGCGCACCATCTTGCCGTTCGCCACCACGCCGCCGCCGACACCCGTGCCGAGCGTCAGCGCCACCAGGTGGTTCAGCCCGCGGCCCGCGCCGCGCTTCCATTCCGCATACGCCATGCAGTTGGCGTCGTTCTCCACCACCACCGGCAGGCCGGTCGCCTCCGCCAGCTTCTTCTTCAGAGGGATCGCCACCCAGCCGGGGACGTTGGTCAAGTTGTGCACAATCCCTTTTTCAAAGTGGACGAAGCCCGGAACCCCGACCCCGATCGCCTCGATCCGCGGGTGTCGCTCTCGCAGATCCCCGATCACCCGCAGCATCGCATCGATCAGCGCGTCCGGCCCGTCGAAGTCCGGCGTGGAGACCGGCGGAGCCTGGTCAATGATGTTGCTACGGTAGAGAACGCCGAACTTGACGGAGGTTCCGCCGAAATCGACACCAATGGCGAGAGGGGTTTCTGACATGGCTAGGTGCTTACTTTGTATCGACTTCAAACGGTCTTGGCACGTACTTTTATGCAAGATTCAGGATTGCCGCTAGCCGGAGGCCCTCCAGCGTGAGATCCGGATCGACCGCGTCGATCTCCGGCAGGCCCCGGGCGATCAGGGCGGCGTCGCCGCCGGTGGCCACGATCTTGGGGTTGCCACCCATCTCCGAACGAAGCCGCGCGACGATCTCCCGGACCAGCCCGCGATAGCCGAAGACCGCTCCTGCGCGCATCGCTTCCACCGTGGACTTGCCGATCGCGGAAGCCGGCTCTTCCAGCTCGATCTGCGGCAGCAGGGCGGTCCGCCGGCCGAGGTAGTCCTGCATCGCCCCCAGCCCCGGCGCGATCACCCCGCCGCAGTAGGCTGGGCCCGCCGAGACCACGTCGAAAGTCACCGCGGTTCCGAAATCGATCACGATCGCCGGGGCTCCGTGCCGTGCCGCCACCCCGATCGCATTCGCGAGTCGGTCGGCCCCGATCTGTTCGGGATTCGGGTAGTCGATGGCCAGGCCCATCTGGCTCCGCCAGGTGAGCGGATGCACCGGGCCGTGCTTCACCAGATGATCCTGCAGCACCCGCGCCCTCTCCGGCACCACGGAGCACAGCAGGGTGCCCTCGAATTCGAATCCCGCCAACTCCTCCTCAAGCCGGGCAGGGGAGATATCCGTCGTCGGCAACCACGCCCGCGCCTCCAGCAGCGTCTCCGCGTTTGCCAGCGCGAACTTGGTGCGGGTGTTGGAATTGTCGACAAGGAGCCAGGGCATCGGTCACCAGCGGGTGGAATTGAAAACGCGGAAGGCTCCATCAGCCACCTTCGGCAGCGTGTCGCCCGTGCGAATGACAAGGGTCCCGTCGTTCAGCTTGAGCTTGAGAGGTCCCCTGAAGTCGTCGCCCGCGAGCCAGAAACTGAACACCAGGCTTTTCATCTCCCTCGCTTCATCGCCGCTCATGGCCGTATCGGCGGGCTCGTGTTCGCGGCCCTCCGAGGTCAGCAGCAGCACCGGCTTCATCAGATCGTGGCCCTCGCCCCCGCGTTGATCCAGGAAGACCCTCAGCCACAGGTTCGAGTGATCCCGCTCAACCATCGTGCGGGTCACCGTGTAGCGGGCTCCGGGATCCGCATCCCAGTCGTAGGGCTGGAACCACTGCCACGCCGCGAACAGCACCGATACCCCGAGGGTCAGGAGGAGGAGCTTCATGCGGCGCGTCACCGCCGCAGGCTGTAAAGGCTTGAAGGAATCATCAATCACCAATCTTCCAATCACCAATCGGTCTGCGGCTTCGCCGGGAGAGGGACAAGGGGCGCTGTCGCGTGGTTCGTCCGGCCGGGTGGTCCCGCTTCACGCGACAGCGCCCTCATTCTTCGCGCAGCGCCACTCTGATTGATGATTGGAAGATTGGTGATTAGTGATTTCAAAGAAAACGGGCGGACCCTTCCGGGTCCGCCCGCTGCGATGAAGCGTTGTCAGGAATCTTCAGTGCTCGTAGCCACCCTCGCCGTGTTCGGCGAGGTCGAGGCCCGCGGTCTCGGTTTCGACATCCGGGCGGAGGCCGATGACCACCTTCACGATCAGGGCGATCACGGCGGTGGCCACCACGCTCCAGGCGATCGTCAAGCCGACGGCCTTGAGCTGGTTCATCATCAGGCCTTCCTTGAGCGGACCGACCACCGAATTCACCTTCTCATCGGCGAAGACGCCGGTCAGGATCGCACCCATGGTGCCACCGATGCCGTGCACCCCGAAGGTGTCGAGCGCATCGTCATAGCCCAGAGCCTTCTTGAGGTAGGCGCAGGCCGCGAAGCAGACCACACCGGCGAGGACACCCATGATCACCGAAGAGGTGGCTCCCACGAAACCGGCTGCCGGGGTGATCACCACCAGGCCGGCCACGATGCCGGAGCAGAAACCGAGCACGCTGGGCTTGCCCTTGAGAACCCACTCGGCCAGGGCCCAGAACAGACCGGCGGTGCCGGCGCAGAGGGTGGTGGTCACGAAGGCGTTCGTGGCGACCGCGTCGGCACCGAGGGCGGAACCGGCGTTGAAACCATACCAGCCGACCCACAGCATGCCGGTGCCGACCATGCAAAGCACCATGCTGTGCGGGCTCATCGGCTCCTTGCCGAAGCCCGTGCGCTTGCCGAGGATCAGGCAGAGCACCAGGGCGCTCCAACCGGAGGTCATGTGCACCACCGTGCCGCCGGCGAAGTCGATCGCCTTGATCGCGGCGTCGGGGTTGAGCGGACCGCACATCAGACCGACGGTGGACCACACCATGTGGGCGAAGGGGAAATAGACGGCGAACATCCACAGGAGGATGAATACCATGATCGAGATGAACTTCAT
>CBFGPU010000135.1:0-6632 GCA_965650715.1 uncultured Haloferula sp.
GGCGGGATCGGGCAGGGCGGCCACGTCGATCTTGCCGTTGGCGGTGACCGGGAAGGCATCGACCAGCGCCACGCCGTCCGGGCGCAGGTAAGCGGGCAGGCGCGCCTCCAGCCAAGCGGAGAGGGCCGCGGCATCGAGCAGGCTGCCTTGTTCGGGCAGGACCCAGGCGAGGATGCGCTTGGTCTCCGGGCTGTTACCGCGGACGGCGACCTTCGACTGGCGGACCTCCGGGTGGGAGGCGAGGACCGACTCGATCTCGCCCGGTTCGATCCGGAAGCCGCGGACCTTCACCTGATGGTCGCGGCGGCCGACGAACTCGATCGTGCCATCGGCAAGCCAGCGGCAGAGGTCGCCGGTTTTATAGAGCGTGCAGCGGAGAGCGGGAAGCGGAGAGTCCGGGAAGGAGACGAAGCGCTCCTCGGTCAGCTCCGGGTCGTTGTGGTAGCGGAGGGAAAGGCCGTCGCCACCGGTGAAAAGCTCGCCGGGAATGCCGATAGGAACCGCGCGGCCCTGTTCGTCCAGGATGTGCACGGTGGTATTGGCGATGGGGCGACCGATCGGGATCGAAGCCCGCTCGCAGTCCGCCGCCGTGATGCGGTGGCAAGTGGTGAAGGTGGTGTTCTCGGTCGGTCCGTAACCGTTGATGAGCGCGGTGCCGGGCAAGGCATCGAGCGCGCGACGGACGTGAGGAACGGAGAGGACATCGCCGCCCGAAAGAAGGTAGCGCAGCCCTTTCAGGGATTCGAGGTGCTCCTCGACCATCACTTGGAAGAGACCCGCAGTCAGCCAGAGTGTCGTCACTCCCTTGTTCCGCACGGCGCAGGCGATCTCGTCGAGGCCGGTCCCGCCCGCGGGGATGACCAGCTTGCCGCCGTTCAGGAGCGGGCCCCAGATTTCGAGCGTGGAGGCATCGAAGGAAAGCGGTGCCGCCTGCAGGAACACGTCGTCCGGCGTGATGTCGATGAAGTCACAACCGCGGACCAAACGGACCACGCCGCGGTGCGGGACGAGCACGCCCTTCGGCTTGCCGGTGGAGCCGGAGGTGAAAAGCAGGTAGGCGGGATCCCCGGCGCGGATCGGGACATCGGGGATACCGTTGAAAGGCGAGGCGTTTCCGGCGGCGGGAATGTCCAGCACGATGCCGCTCCACGATCCGAAGGGCTCGTGGCAGGCCTCCGCGGCGAGGGCGATGCGGGCGCCGCTCTCCTCCAACAGCAGAGTGAAGCGCTCGGCGGGATAGGCCGGGTCCAGCGGAACATAGGCACCGCCCGCCAGCAGGATGCCGAGCAGTCCGGCGATCATCTCCGGCGACGGCTTCGCACAGAGGGCGACGAGTTCGCCGGCGGCAAGGCCCGCGGTAGTCAGACGGGAGGCGATGGCCGAGGCATCGGCGAGCAACTGGTCATATGTGAGAGACAACTTGCCGAACTCCAGGGCCGTGCGCTGCGGATGAGCGCGTGCCGTCTCCAGGAAGAGTGCGGCGATGTTCGAGTCGCGCGGGTAGCCGGTGCGGCTGCCGGTCCATGCGGTGAGCTGATCCTTCTCCGGCGGCGTGAGGATATCGAGCTTCGAGATCGGAGCCGCCGGATCGCCGGCGATGTTTTCCAGCAACTGCCGGTAGTGGCCGAGCATGCGTTCGGCGGTGGACCGGTCGAAGAGGTCGCTGCTGTAGTCGCAGGTCACGCGCCAGCCTTCGGCACGCTCGACCATGAAGAAGTGCAGGTCGAAGATCGCGCCGGGAGAGCGCGAAGGAATCGGGATCAGCTCGATCCCGCCGAAGCGCCCGGCCTTGGCGAAGGAGCGCTGGTGGGTGAAGTTGACCTGGAAGAGGGGATTGCGGCTCGGATCGCGCGCCGGCTTGAGATCGCGGACCAGGCATTCGAAGGGCAGGTCCTGGTTCTCCACCGCCGCCAGCGCGGTATCGCGGACCTGGCGGACCAGCGACTCGAAGGTCGGATCGCCGGACAGATCGCTGCGGAGGATCAAGGAATTGATGAAGACGCCGATCAGCGGTTCCAGCTCGGCCCGCGTGCGACCGGTGATCGGCGAGCCGACGGCGATGTCCGTCCCGCCGCTGTAACGGTGGAGCAGCACTTTGTACGCCGCCAATAATAAATGATAAAGCGTGGCTCCCTCGCGCGCGGCGATGGCCTGGAGCCGCTGCGTCAATTCCTTGGGAAGGAGTGCCGAGATCAGGTCGCCGTTCCAGGTCTTGGCCGCGGGGCGGGGACGGTCGGTCGGGAGATCCAGCTCCGCCATGCCTTGCAGGCGCTGGCGCCAGTAGGCGAGTTGCTTCGCGATCTCCGGGCCGGCCAGAAAGTCCTTTTGCCAGACGCTGAAGTCCCCGTATTGGATCGGTGGCGGATCGAGCGGGCAATCGCGGCCTTCGAAGTAGGCCTGATAGATTTTCGCGAGCTCCTCGGTCAGCACGGTCATGGACGAGCCGTCGAAAAGCGCGTGGTGGACGGTGACGTGGAGGATGTGCGAGGTCGGGGACAAGCGCACGAGTTCCGCGCGGAAGACAGGGCCGGTCGCAAGACTGAAGGGGCGCTGGGCCTCGATGCTGCCGAGCCGGTCGGCTTCCGCCTGCCGCTCTCCTTCCGGAAGATGGGAGACATCGAGAAGCGGCAAGGTGAAATCGAGGGGCGGCTCAACGATCTGGAGCAGCTCGCCGTCGTCTTCCTCGAAGCGGGTGCGCAGCGACTCGTGGCGGTCGATGATGGTCGCGAGCGTTCGCTCCATCAGCTTCAGGTCGAGCGGCCCTTCCAGACGGAAGCGCATCGGGATGTTGAAGGCGGTGACACCGGGCTGGAGCAGTTCGAGATACCAGAAGACCTGCTGGGCGATGGACGCCGGGAACGCGAGCAAGTCCCCCGCGCCATCGGCGGGTGCGGCCGTGGCGTCCTGAGTTTGGGGTGCGTGGCTCATCTCGGGTGAAGGGAACTCTGAACTCTGAAGGGCGAACATTGAACTCTGAATGTGAGGATGGATCGGAGCCCGGAAGGTATCCTCCTTTGCGGGTGGACTCAGAGCTTGCGGCGGTAGGCGTCGCGGTTGACACGTTGGATGGTCGCGGCGGGGGGCGCGGCTTCAGGGGCCGCGGTCAGATCCGCGGCGATGGCGGCGATATTGCGGTGGCGAAAGATCTGGGCGGGTGTCAGTGCCAGGCCGGCCCGGGTGGCGCGCGTGCTGATCTGGAAGATCAGGATCGAGTCGCCGCCGAGTTCGAAGATGTCGTCGCCGGTGCCGATCTCGCGCAGTCCCAGGACCTGCTTCCAGATATCGACGAGTTGGCGCTCGGTGTCGTTCTTCGGTGCGGCGATGTCGTGGCCGCGGCTTTCCGCCCGATCGCCCGGGGCGGGCAGCGCCTTGCGGTCCACCTTGCCGTTCGGGGTTAGCGGGAAAGCATCGAGTACGACGAATGCGGTAGGCACCATGTAGTCGGGAAGCTTTGCCGCGAGGTGCTTGCGCAGCGCCGCGGGAAGCTCGCTGCCGGGAGCGGAGGGCTTGTCGTGATGCGGCACGTTTGCCAGCGGCGAGGGCGTCGATTGGATCGGCCACAGCGGCAGCACGGCACTGCCGATCGGCAGGAAGATGGCGTCGATGAGACCGGCGGTGCCGTTGCCGCGCCAGCGGACATGGGCACGGTAACCCGTCGCCTCCGCCACGGCAAAGAGGGACTCCGCGGAGAGCGCGTTGCCGGGGACGCCGGGTGCGAAGGGGAGCGGCCCGTGTTCGGGTGAATGCTCGAGGGCCCGCAGGAAGCCGAGCGGCGAGTTCAACCGGACGTCGGGAATGCCGGCGATGGCGAGTTCGTCCGGGCCTTCAGCGAGGATCGCTTCGAGCTGCTCAAGATTGAGACGCTCCCATTGACGCCACTTGGTGACGAGTTGCACCGGCGGCTTCTCGCCGACGTGGAGGATGACGTCGTAGTGATAGGTCGTGGTCTCGTTCGCCAGCCTGCCGCGGCGGAGGAGGATTTCGACGTGGGCAAGCCCGGGGATATCGACGCGGTCGAACCAAGCGGGATCAAGCGAGAGCTCGGTTTCACGCGCGAGGCGCTGGGCGATCTTCTCGCGGAGCTGGCGGCAGGTGGTGCCGTCCGGCGCGCGCTCGCGAAGGATCTCGGCATGATGGGCGGCCAGCAGCGAGTTGCTCTGGATGTCGCCCAGGAAGATGCGTCCGCCGGGTTTCAGCGTGCGGGCCGCGCCTTGAAGCACGCGGACCAGGTAATCGGAGTGCGGGAAGTACTGCGCGACCGAGTTGATGACAACGGTATCGAAGTACTGCTCGGGAATGTCCGTGAAGTCGTCCGCGGGACGGTGGAAGAGCTTCACGTGCGGGTAGTTCAGCTCCTTCGTCAGGGCCGCGATGGCGACCTCCGAGATGTCGGCGGCCCAGTAGCACTCCGTCTCGGTGGCGAAGCGCGAGAGAATCTGGCCGGTGCCGCAGCCGATCTCGAAAATACGGCGCGGGGCGTACTTCCGCAGGCGGTCCGCGGTCATGTCGATCCACTCGGCGACCTGGTCATCGATGTCCGTGGCACCCGCCCATCCGGCGATCACCGAATCCAAGCGGTCGAGTTTGCCGCCGCCCGATTGGTGGATGGCGGACTTGTAGAGCAGGTCCCACTGGTCCTGCCAGAGGGCGGTGCCGTCCCCTTCGCCGTCGCTGCCGGGCCGCACGTAGGCGACCAGACGACCGTCGTGGACGTGGGCGACCGCCTCGGCCACGGCAGGGTGGGCATTGAGATGCGTTTCGATATCGCCGAGCTCGATGCGGAAGCCGCGGACTTTCACCTGATGGTCCATGCGGCCCAGACACTCGATGCTGCCGTCGGGGAGCCAGCGGGCGAGGTCGCCCGTGCGGTAGAGCTTGGAGCTTGGAGCGGAGCGGAGGGAGTTGGAGATGAAGCGGTCCGCTGTAAGGTCGGGACGGTCGTGGTAACCTTGGGCAAGGCCGTCGCCGCCGATGAGGAGTTCGCCGGGAATGCCGACGGGCTGCGGCTGCATCGCCGCATTGACGATGTAGACCTGGGTGTTGTCGATCGGGCGGCCGATCAGCACGGGGCCGTCGCCCGCAAAGACCTGCGCGGTCGTGGACCAGATGGTGGTTTCGGTCGGGCCGTAAACATTCCAAACCTCGCCGCACAGGGGAGCAAGCCGGTTGGCCAGATCGCGGGGCACGGCTTCCCCGCCGACGAGGGCCTTGAAGCCGGGCTTGCCGGACCAGCCAGCCTCCAAGAGAAGGCGCCAGGTCGAGGGAGTCGCCTGAAGGACGGTGACCTGGTGTTTGTCGATCTCGCCCGCGAGGCGGTTGCCATCGATGACGGTGTCGCGGGTGGCGATCACCGTTTCCGCGCCGGTACTGAGCGGCAGGAAGATCTCAAGGCCGGCGATGTCGAAGGACAGCGTGGTCACGGCGAGCAGCACATCGTCCGGCGCGAGTCCCGGTTCGCGGCGCATCGAGTTGAGGAAGTTCACCACCGCGCGGTGCGGCACGCGCACGCCCTTCGGTCGTCCGGTCGAGCCGGAGGTGAAGATCACATAGGCGGTGTCTTCCGCCGAGGCCTCGACCGGCACGAAACCGGTGGCGGAGCCCGGGATTTCGTCGCTGAGTAGGACGATCGCCTGGGACGAGGGCAACTCGCGGTGGAGCGAGGTCTGCGAGAGGATTACCGGCATGTGCGCGTCCTCGACCATGAAGGCGAGGCGCTCGGCCGGGAAGCTGGGGTCCATCGGCACATAGGCCGCGCCGCACTTCAGGATCGCGAGCAGGCCAGCGACCATGTCGGTCGAGCGCTCGAGGTGGATGCCGACGAGATTGCCGCGCTTCACCCCGGCCGTTTGCAGGCGCGCGGCGATGGCGTTCGAGCGGAGTTCCAGTTGCGAGTAGGTAAGCGTCTGGTCGCCACAGCGCAGGGCGGTCTTATCCGGCACACGGCTCGCGATCGAAGAGACGAGACAGCTCAGGGTGGCGTCGCGCGGGTAGTCCCGCTCCGTGGCATTCCAATCGCCGAGGATGCGTGCGCTTTCCTCCGGCGGCAGGATCGGGAGGGATTGCAGCGCGGCATCGCCATCGGCGATCGCGCTCTCGATCAACTGCTCGAAGCAGCCGAGCCAGCGGCGGATGGTCGTGGCGTCGTGAAGGTCGGTGTTGTACTCGCACTCCACGATCATGCGCTCGTCGGTCTGGACGAGATTGAAGAAGAGGTCGAAGTTGACGTGGCGTTTCGGGTTTGTCTCGACGTCGAAGGACAGGCCGTCGAAGGCGATTCGGTCGCTGCCGGACTTGTCGATGTTGAACATCACCGTGACCAGCGGCAGCCGGCTGGTGTCGCGCGGCAGGGTCAGCTTCTTGAGCAGACTGCCGAAGGTGTAGTCCTGGTGGTCGTAAGCTTCGAGCACCTGCTCCTTCACCTCGGCGGCGAAGGTCCGGAAGGGGCGCTCCGCGGCGGCCTTGAGACGCAGCGGCAGGAAGTTCAGGCAGTGGCCGACGAGTTCATCGCGGCCGACGCGCGTTTGTCCGGCGGCAGGCACTCCGATCACGAGGTCTTCCTGCCCGGTGAGGCGGTGAAGGAGCGTGGCGAAGGTGCCGAGTTTGCCACGTGGGAAGGAGCTGAGAAGTCTTCG
>CBFGPU010000136.1:0-6613 GCA_965650715.1 uncultured Haloferula sp.
GGGCCCGTGCCGGGCCCGGAAATGTTAGAAGGGTTTCCTTGCCAGCAGGCTGATGCGTTTCCAGACCCAGCGGATGGGACCATCGCCGGTTTGAAGCCGCATGGCTTCGCGGACGTGCGGGCTCGCCTTCCGGATCAGTTCGTGGACTTGTTCGCGATTCTCCGCGGGCGTCGCCGCGGCTTGGAAGTACCACTCCAGATCGGGCATCGGCATCGGTTGAAGTTCCGCGTGCCGGATCGTGAAACCCGCGTCTGCAATGATCCGCGTCCAGGTGCTGCGATCGAGCAGCCGGCCATGCGAGGGGTCGCGGAGCTTCTCGACCTGATGCAGCCATTCCGCGGTCTCCGGATCGTGGTCGGCCACGCTGCCATCGATGACCAGCAGGTGGCCGCCGGGTTGGAGCACGCGGTGGCATTCGCGGACGAAGGCGGGCACGTCCGTGAAGTGATGCGGGGCCACGCGGCAAGAAACGAGGCGGAAGCTATCGTCGGGGAAGGGAATCTCCTCCGCCGGGAAAATCGCGGTCTCGGCGGGGAAGCCTTCCGCGGCGAGAAGCTGCTTCGCATGCTCCAGCATCGCGGGAGCGAGATCGCCGAGCACCGTTTCATAGCCGGCACGCGCCAGCGCGAGAGCAGTGTGGCCGCCGCCGGTGGCCACGTCGAGGGCCCGTCCTTGCTTGTCGCCGGGGATCAGGGCGAGCAGTTCCGCGACGTCGCGGGTATCGGCCAGGATGTGTTGCTTGCCATAGTTTGCGGCCTGCCGGTCGAACTGGGCCGCGGAACGCTGCTGCTGGGAATCGAGTGGCATCGCGCGGGCATCGTGGCCCCGGGAACGCGGCGGGGCAAGCGGCTCTTCCTTCCCGCTTGTCGCCGCGGCCCGCTTCCGCTGGCATGGGAGAAACTCCCATGGTTTCTCTCCCGGAAAATGAATCTCCCGGCTCGTCGAAAATCCGCCGCGTGCTGGTGCTCGGCGGTGGCAGCGCCGGATTGCTCGCCGCGCTCACGCTGAAACGCCTGCACCCCGCGCTGGATGTCACGCTGGTGTACAGTTCGGAGATCGGCGTGATCGGGGTGGGGGAGGGAACGACCGCGGTCTTCCCGGCGCACCTCTTCGACACGCTCGGGATCCCGAAGGACGAGTTCCATGCGGAGGCGCAGCCGACCTGGAAGCAGGGTATCCGCTTGCTCTGGGGACCGCGCGAGGAGTTCTTCTACGACTTCGAATTCCAGTACGACCAGCGCTTCGAGGGCCTGCCGAAGGCGAGCGGCTTCTATGCCGCGGCGGATTGCCGCGATCTCTCGCAGGCCGGTGCCCTGATGGTGCGGGACAAGGCCTTCACCACCGGGCCGCTCGGAAAGCCGGTGATCAAGGGCCAGTATGCCTTCCACATCGAGAACCATCGGCTCGTCTCTTGCTTGGAAGCCGTGGCGCGGCGTTCGGGAATCACGCTTGAGGACGACACGCTCGATCGCGTCGAGGTGGAGGATGGGATGGTCTCGGCGCTGCACTTCAGGAGCGGCACCACGCGCACGGCTGACCTTTATGTCGATGCCTCGGGCTTCCGCGCGGAACTGATCGGCAAGGCCTTGGGCGAACCCTTCAAGAGCTTCTCGGATTCGCTCTTCTGCGACCGCGCGGTGATCGGCGGCTGGCAGCGCGAGGACGAACCGATCCATCCCTACACCACGGCGGAGACGATGGATCACGGCTGGTGCTGGCAGATCGAGCACGAGACCTTCATCAACCGCGGCTATGTGTACTCGAGCAAGTTCGTCTCCGACGAGGAGGCGCAGGCCGAGCTGCTGGCGAAGAACCCCAAGATCTCCACGGCACCGCGCTTGGTGAAGTTCCGCAGCGGTTGCCACGAACGGAGCTGGGTGGGGAACGTGGTGGCGGTGGGGAATGCCTCGGGCTTCGTCGAGCCCCTGGAAGCCACCGCGCTGGCTCAGGTGATCTACGAGTCGAACTGGCTCGCGGAGTCGCTGCGGCAGACCGGCTACCACTTGGATGAAGCCATGGCCGCCGCCTTCAACCGCGTGGTCGGCATCGCGTGGGACGAGATCCGCGATTTCCTCGCCTTCCACTACAAGTTCAACACGCGGCGCAACACGCCCTTCTGGATGCACTGCCGGGCCTGCACGAGCCTCGGCAACTATCAGGAACTTTACGATCTCTACCGCGAGGTCGGGCCGAATCCGATGCTGCTGGTGCAGGCCCTTCCAGCGCGGCCGAATATCTATGGCGTGGAAGGCTTTCTCGCCATGCTCGTCGGGATGCAGGTGCCGCACGAATCGGCCTACCTTCCGAGCGGCGAGGAGTTCGAGGCCTTCCGGAAACATCGCGCCAGGCTGGGCGCGCAAGCGAAGGCGGGTGTGACCGTTCGGCAGGCGCTCGATGCGATCCGGCGTCCCTCCTGGCAGTGGACCTGAACCCTTTCCCGTTCCTTTCATGAAACCCTCTCCCGTTCGTCAGGTCGTTGTGGTCGGCTCCGGCACCGATGCCCTGCTCGCCGCCGCTTCCCTCAAGCGCCAGCTTCCCGGGCTCGGCGTCATCTTGTTGCGCGATCCCGATGCCCCGGCACCCGATCCGATCGGTGAAAGTACGACACCCGCCGTACTCCAGCATATCTCCCGCGTGCTCGGCTTGCAGGGGCAGGATATCCACCTTCGTGCCCGACCGGTCTGGACCTTGGGCTACAAGTGCCTGTGGGGTGCCAAGGGTTCCTTCTTCCGCTCCTTCGACCCGTCCTTCAGCCAGGGCATCGAGGGCTTCCGCACCGAGCCGGGGTTCCTCGCCGCGGAGAGCGGGATGGATTCCTGCCTGCTGCCCGTGGCGCTGATGGCGGCGGGCAAACTCTTCCCGAAGGACGGTGCGAACGCCTTCAAACCGATCGAGCATCTCACCGGCTTGAACCTGCGCTCCGAGCGGCTGGACGAACTGCTGCTCGCGCTCTGTCACGCGCTCGGAATCGGCGTGCGGAGTGGCCGGGTGGCGGCGGTCGAACGCACGCCGAATCGCTTGCTTCTGGCCGATGGGTCGGTGCTGGAGGCGGACCTTTTCCTGGATGCCGGAGGCAGCGCGCGCCCTCTTTCGACGCTCGATGGAAACAACGATTGGATCTCCTACGAGGACGCTGCGCCCTGCACCCGTGCGGTGACCGTGCTGCGCCGCCGGGGCAGCGAGCCGATCCGGCCCTTCACCACGCTCGAAACCCGGGATGCCGGCTGGCGCTGGCGGACGGAGCATGACGATGCCGTCGGCCTCGGTTTCGCGTGGCATCCCGATTTCCTGGGGGAGGAGGAGGCGTGCTCGATGCTGCTCGCAAAGGCGGACGATTCCTCGGCGGTGCCTCGGATTCACCGTTGGAACAACGGGCGGCTCGCCAAGCCATGGGACGGGGCGGTGATCGCGATCGGGGATGCCGGGGCCTTCCTGCCACCGATGGCTTCGCTGCGGCTCGGCATGCTTTTGTTCCAGATGAACTGGCTGGTACGGCTGCTGGCGGAAACGGATGGCCATGTCGGCGAGGCCTCGCGCGCGAACTACAACAAGGTGGCAGCCGAAGCTTGGGATGAATGCCGCGATTTCCATGCGATCCACTACCGCTTCAACACGGCTTCCGACTCGCCGTTCTGGGCAAGGGCGCGGGCCACGGTCGCTCCGGAATCCTGCAAGCAGTTGGTCGAGCTCTACCAGGGTATCGGGCCGACGCGATTGCTTGCGCAGTTCATTCCCTCCTGGCCGGGTGCGATCGGGATCGATTCGTGGCTCGCGGCGCTGCTAGGGATGGGCGTGGCCTTCCGCCATCACCCGGAGATTTTCCCACCGGAGAAGAAGGCGTGGGAGTCCTTGTGTGAACAACGCCGTGCCTCGGCAAAGCAGGCGGTGGCGGCGGAGCTGTGCATCGGTGCCGCCCGGCGCGCGATGAAGCCGGAGCCGAGGGTGCCTTTCCCTTGAAGCGATGGAACCCGAGGAGCCGGAAGTCGCGCAGGGCCGCATCCCGACGGCGCAATGGTGGCTCATCGCGCTCGCGCTTACAGTTCCCGGCATGGCGGCCGCAGGGCTGGTCTGTCTGTCGTGGTTCCTTGACTTGCGCCCGACGGGGAAGGCGGGGTTGTGGCTGGCTTGGGGACTTCTCGGGGGCTTCCTGATGCTCTTGTTCGGCTGTTGCATCTTTGCAGCCGGAGTGCTGACTCACGACAGCCCCCCGATCCGCCGCCGGGTCCTGTGGGTGGAGTGGAGTTTCATCTTTTCCTTTCTCCAACTCGCCCTGACGCCTGCGGTGGGTGCATTCATTCTGCTGCCCTTCATGCTGTGAGAAAAAGCCGCTCTTGCCCGGTGCTCCCGGGCTGGCTTTCCTCCCCGCGTGAACCCGCCTGTTTCACCGCCCCGTGCTTGGGCGGAGATCGATCTGTCCGCCCTGCGTCACAACCTGCGCGCTGCCCGGCAGGCTGCCGGCTGCGAGGTGATGGCGGTGGTGAAGGCCGGTGCCTACGGCCACGGGCTGGAGCAGATCGCGACGGTGATCGCGGAGGAGAAGGTGGCATTCTTCGGGGTCGCGAATGTCGGCGAGGCCCGCCGGATTGCGGATGCAGGCGTGACGACGCGGATCTACCTGCTCGGTGCCACCTGGTCGGAGGAACGCGCGGAGATCGTCGCCCGTGACTGGACGCCCTGCATTTCCTCGCTGGAGGAAGCCCGCCATTTCGATGACTTGGCACGCGCCCGCGGCACCCGTCTCAAGGTGCATCTCTCGGTGGACACCGGCATGGGTCGCGGCGGCTTCGTGGCGGAGGGCCTGCCGGAGGTTATGGAGCAGCTCATGGCGATGCCGAACCTGGAGATCGAAGGCATCGGTTCCCACCTTTCCTCCGCCGATGAGGACGAGGAATTCACCCGCGGCCAGATGGCGAAGTATGCGGCGATCCTGGAGTCGCTGGGCGGGCCGCGGCGCTTCGTCTGGCGGCACCTTTCGAATAGCGCCGGCCTGCTCGGCTACGAGCGCGAGTCCTGCAATCTCGCCCGCCCGGGCCTGATGCTCTACGGCGTCTCGCCGCTCAAGGGGCATCCGGTCGAGCTGAAGAACGTGATGAGCCTGAAGTCCCGCGTCACGCTGGTGCGGACCCTTCCGGCGGGCCACGGCGTTTCCTACGGCAAGACCTTCGTCACCACGAAACCGACGCGGGTGGCCACGGTGGGGATCGGCTATGGGGACGGTTACCCGCGCCACGTCTCCGGGCACGGGCCCGAGGCCTTCATCCGCGGCCGGCGCTTTCCCTTGATCGGCCGCGTCACCATGGACCAGATCATGGTGGATGTAACGGATAGCGATGTCGCGGAGGGCGACGAGGTGGAAATGTTCGGGCCGAACATCCGGGTGGATGAGGTGGCGGTGAAGGCGGACACCATCGCGTGGGAGATCCTCACGGGGATCACGCCGCGGGTGGTGCGGGTGTACGCATGAGCGGCGGGAATAAGCTGGAAGCCGCTCCCTCCCACGCCCGTATCCCCGTCCTCATGCGCACATTCCTCGCCTTCGTCCTCTTCGCCGCCGCCGCTTCCGCCGCGGACCTTGTCACGATCCCGTTCAAGACGATCACCGGCAAGGAAACCAGCCTGGCCGACTACAAGGGCAAGGTGGTGCTCGTCGTGAATACCGCCTCGAAGTGCGGCCTGACCCCGCAGTACAAGGCGCTTGAGGAAATCTACGACAAATATCGTAGGAAGGATTTCGTCGTCCTCGGCTTCCCCTGCAACGACTTCGGGAACCAGGAGCCCGGGACCGGGAAGGAGATCAAGGAATTCTGCAAGACGAGCTACGACGTGAGCTTCCCGCTGATGGAGAAGGTCCACGTGAAAGGCCCCGAGCAGCATCCGCTCTACGCCGCCCTCACCGGCAAGGAAGGCGCCTTCCCCGGCGACGTCGCGTGGAACTTCGGCAAATTCCTGATCGGCAAGGATGGCAAGCCGATCGCGCGCTTCGAGCCGAAGACCACGCCGGACAGCCCGGAGCTGGTCGGGGCGATCGAGAAGGCCCTGAAATAAGCCCGCTCAGATCGGCGCTTCCTTCCCGGCCTTTTCATAGCTGGAAAGCAGGTCGTGGAATTTCTCACCCTGCACGGTCACATGGCTGCGCAGGGAGTCGGCCGCGGTTTCGGCGTCGCCGGCTTCCAGCGCTTTCAGGATGGTGGCGTGCTCTTCCATGGACTGCCTCATCCGGCCGCGGGCGCGCAGCTGCATCCGGCGGAAGGGGCGCAGGCGCTTCTGAAGGCGCCGTGCCTCGCTCCCCAGGAAGCTGTTGCCGGCGGCCTTGTAGATCAGCTGGTGGAATTCCTCGTTGCGGTGGTAGTAGGCGTCAGGGTCCTGCTTTTCCAGCGCCTGCTCGCAGGCCCGGGCGGCCACGGAGATCTGGACCAGTTCCCCCGATGAGATCCGCCGCGCCGCCAGCCGACCGCAGAGGGCTTCCAGTTCGGCCATCACCTCGAACATCTCCACCAGCTCGACGATTCCCGGGTGCCGGACGAAGGCCCCGCGCCGCGGGATCAGCTCGACCAGCCCGGATCCCGCGAGCATCCGCAGCGCTTCCCGCAGCGGGGTGCGCGAGACGCCGAAG
>CBFGPU010000137.1:0-6606 GCA_965650715.1 uncultured Haloferula sp.
AGCGAGATCCGCCAGGCGGAAGGCGAGATCATCCTCTTCATCGACGAACTCCACACCATCGTCGGCGCGGGTGCCAGCGAAGGCGCGGTGGATGCCGCCAACCTCCTCAAGCCCCAGCTCGCCCGCGGCGAACTCCGCACGATCGGCGCGACCACCCTCGATGAATACCGCAAACACATCGAGAAGGACGCCGCGCTCGAGCGCCGTTTCCAGCCTGTCATGGTCGGCGAGCCTTCGGTGGAAGACACCATCGCCATCCTCCGCGGCCTGAAGGAACGCTACGAAGTCCACCACGGCGTCCGCATCCAGGATGGCGCGCTGGTCTCCGCCGCCATGCTCTCGGATCGCTACATCTCCGACCGCTTCCTGCCCGACAAGGCCGTCGACCTCGTCGACGAGGCCGCCTCGCGCCTGAAGATCGAGCTCGACTCCATGCCCACCGAGATCGACCAGATCGAGCGTGAGATCCTCCAGCTCGAAATGGAGAAGAAGGCGCTCGAAAAGGAATCCGACAAGGCCAGCCAGGCTCGCCTCGAAAAGGTGAAGGAGGAACAGGCCAATCTCAAGGAACAGTCCTCCGCTCTCATGGGCCAGTGGAGGAACGAGAAAGAGATCATCGACCAGGTGCGCGAGGCACAGGGCCAGATCGATGCGCTGAAGACCGAGGCCGAGCAGGCCCAGCGCATCGGCGACCTCAGCCGCGCTTCGGAGATCACCTACGGGCGCATCCCGGAGGCGCATCGCCACTTGGAAGCGGCCAAGGAACGCCTCACCGAGCTTCAGAAGACCGGCGCGATCCTGAAGGAGGAGGTCACGGAGGAAGACATCGCCCGCGTCGTCTCCTCATGGACCGGCATCCCCGTTTCCCGCCTCCAGGAAGGGGAGAAGGAAAAGCTCGTCCACATGGAGGAACGCCTCGGCGAGCGCGTGATCGGCCAGAAGAAGGCGATCAAGGCGGTCTCGAACGCCGTCCGTCGCGCCCGCGCTGGCCTGCAGGATGAGAACCGCCCCATCGGCTCCTTCCTCTTCCTCGGCCCCACCGGCGTCGGCAAGACCGAGCTATCGAAGGCTCTCGCCGAGTTCCTCTTCGATGACGAGCACGCCATGGTCCGCATCGACATGTCCGAGTACATGGAAAAGCACAGCGTCTCGCGTCTCATCGGCGCGCCTCCCGGCTACGTCGGCTACGACGAAGGCGGCCAGCTTTCCGAGCACGTACGACGCAAGCCGTACTCGGTTGTCCTCTTCGATGAAATCGAGAAGGCACATCCGGACGTCTTCAACGTCCTGCTCCAGGTCCTCGACGACGGCCGCATCACCGATGGCCAGGGCCGCACCGTGGACTTCCGGAACACGGTCCTCATCATGACCTCGAACATCGGCAGCCAGCACATCCTCGGGGAGGAAAATGCCGAGCAGCGCGAGGCCAAGGTGACGGATGCCCTCCGCCAGCACTTCCGGCCGGAGTTTCTCAACCGCATCGACGAGACGATCATCTTCGACCGCCTCAAGCGCGAGGAGTTGACCACCATCGTCGATATCCAGCTCGACCGCGTCCGCAAGCGTCTCGCCAAGCAGGGCCTCGCCCTCGCGCTTACGGAGAAGGCGAAGGAATACATCGGCAACCAGGGCTACGATCCCGTCTATGGTGCCCGCCCGCTGAAGCGCGCCATCCAGCACCACCTGCTCGACCCGCTGTCGCTCGACCTGCTCGATGGCAAGTTCAAGGAGGGCGACGTCATCACCGCGGATGTGGAGGGCGGTTCCGTCGTCTTTAGCGCCTGACGACACTCAGGGCGTAGAGCGAAGCGATACCCCTGGGCAGGGGCGTCTCTCCGGGATGTCCGGCGGGGGACGCCCCGCATCACCCTCCCAATCCGCCTCCTCCGTGTCCATCGATCCCGGAGGGATCGCAGCCCGCTCCCATTCAAAGACACTTCCCGCATGAAACGTCCTCGGCCCCTCAGCGGTCGCGTCGCTTCGGGGCCGCCGGACTCGTGGTGATCTCCGCCTTGGCCAGCGCCGCTTGAGCCTCACCGATCAATTCCTCCGGACTACGCCCGTCGAGAAGCAGCTCCAAGTCCGCGGTATGAATCTCCCCCGGCGCGCCGTCGAAGGGCCAAGCGGGCGGAACGGGCGGCTTCAGGTGCGCCGGGAAGCGGTACTGGTTTCCTCCGACATGCAACACGTCCGGATGCTTTTTGAATTCCGCGAAGGCCTTGTCGTACTGCTCGCCTAGTAAGAAATAGCGATCCAGCCGCTTGGTGTTCCGCACGCAAGCGGCGATGAAACGTTGCAACCGGGCAGCGTCTCCCTCGCCATCGAAGTGGATGAAGTAATAGGTCAGCAACAGTCCAGCTTCGTACAGCGATAGCATGGAGTTCTGCCGGCCCACGATGGTCTGCCCCGGCGGCGTGAACACCAGCGGGGATCCCGGTCCGGGTCGCCGGGATGGCGGAGGCGGTGCCACGGCCCCGCCGCCATCCCAAGCCTCGCGGGACATCGTTAGCACCGGAAGCAGCGGGAACGCCGATTGTTGGGAATGCTGCTCCTTCACCGCCGCGAGGTGCGACGCCGGACTGAAGGTGCCGATCTTCATCGGCATCAGCTCCATGTATTCCGCCGCTCCCTCTGCCAGCCACATCGGCATCCCGACCAGCGCGTCATCCATCATCATGTGCGTCAGTTCGTGGATCAGCGTCCGGGTCGAGTAGTCCTTGCTGCGTTGCCAACCGCCGGAAGTCTGCTCAAGCCCCAGCGTCTCGAAGGGCACCATGAACACCTTCTTCTCGAGCAGGTAGACTCCCGCACTCTGCGCCGGACCGCCCGCCCGGACATACGAATCGCGGGAGCTGTAGAGTTCCGCCCGGAAGCGGTCGCCTTTCGGCTTGGCAAGGATACCCCACGGGGATGCCTGCAGGAGCGAATAGGTCGCCTCGAACATTCTCGCGATGTCCTTCGCAGGGGCCTGGGCCAGCTCGGCCTCGGATACGAATTCGAAGTGCTTGCTTTGGTAGACATACCGGTCTGCGGCGGAGGACACCA
Organism: uncultured Haloferula sp.; assembly: GCA_965650715.1. Classification (GTDB taxonomy): domain Bacteria; phylum Verrucomicrobiota; class Verrucomicrobiia; order Verrucomicrobiales; family Akkermansiaceae; genus Haloferula. The sequence goes on from CBFGPU010000137.1 coordinate 3,046, forward strand.
GCCGCACGTCCACGTCTCCCAGACCCAGCTTGATATCGCTCGGCCACTTGTTCCATCGCCGCGGCGCGGGCCAGCCGGTCTCGGCGACGAAGGCCCGGTCTTGCTCGGAAAGCCGCGCCAGCGGGACCTTTACCTCCTTGTTCGTCAATTTCACCTTGAGGGTGACGGAGGTCCCGTCGCTCTCCAGCATGCGTCCGGAGATCGCCTTGCCGTCCGTGCTGGTCCAGTCCCGCAGACGGCTACCCGAACCGTAGGATTGGGCAAATGCGGGGCTGGAGGTAAACAGCAGGCAGAGCAGGAAGCGGGGGAGGCGGGACATTCCGCGGGAGTTGTCGTCATGTTGCGTGCCGCAGTCAAGGTGACCTGCGATTGTTAGATGAGGTGCCGGGGCAGCGCGCCGCCGCGGCTGCGGGGAGCCGGTATCCCTGCACCGCCTATGGCGTTTCCTCGACCCGGAAGAACGTCCGGCTCGAGGTGGGGAAGCTGAAATTCGCGGAGGTAAGGGCTCCTCCGGACACGATGCCGGTGGCCAGGACCGACGGGAACGAACCGAGTCCCGCCGAACTCGTGATCCGGTAGGTCTTTCCCGGTGCCGAATTCCAGGTCAGGGTCCCCTGGCCCGTGGCCACGTTGAAAAAATAGCTCTTGATCACAAGCGGCCCCGACGGGGAGCCGGTGCTCATGAACCAACTCGTGATGTCCGTGTTTTGCGAGATGCCGCCCGTGCGCGCGCCGAAGCCCACCCACGCCTTGCCTTCCGCGTTTACCGCACCGATCAGGGACAAGTCCACGCTCAGGTCGGTGATGATCTTCACGTCGTCGAACCACACGTTCAGCGCGCCGGGGACGTAGGAGACCCGCACCTTGTGCGGGGCTGCAGAGTAGCCGGAGGTGAGCGTCGGCGGCGTGATCGCGGTGTTGATGGTGATCCCAGGATAGTTCACCAGGTTGACCGTGCTCCCGGCGACGGTCGTGGCTCCGTTCCTCACCCTCACGCTGGCGGCACTGGGGTCTCCCTCTGACGAGATGAAGTAGCTGTCGATCTGAACCGCGAGCGCGCGCGCCGCGAGGCCCTTCTCGTCCGGCAGGGCCCCATTGCCCAGCGGGCTATCCTGTACCACGAAGGAAAGCCCGTCCGCCCCGATCTGCGTGTTCAGCGGCTTGTTCAGGTGGAAGAAAAACGTGGTGTCGAATCCTTGGGACACCGGGACCCGTTTCCCGAACCAGGCCGCACCGTTGCGGCCCGTCACGTCCGGGGTAAGCCGCAGCCTCTCGGCATTGCCCGGGAGCGGAATGTTGGCCGAGTCGTTGAGTATCGTCGCCCATCCGACCAGACTCAGTTCGCCGTTCTCGCCATCGAAGTCCCCATAGGCGATTTCGGTCACCGCGGACTCGACCACCGTGACCGGAAGGGTCTTCACGGTTTCGAATCCCGCGGGAGAGATCGCGGTCATGGTGTAGGTAGTGCTGGCTGTGGGATAGATTGTCGTCGAGCCGGAGAGCGCGACCGCACCCAGGCCGGGATCGATCGTCACCTCTGCGGCCGAATCGGATGTCCAGGTAAAGGTCAGGGGTTCACCCGCGATGACCTTGATCGCGTCCGCCGTGAAGGTGGAGAGCGGGGGCAGCGAATCTCCCGGAAGCGGCACGGAGAATACTTCGTCCCGCTGCGCCGGCGTGGAGTAATCGAACAAGGACAGATCGTCGATCCGTGTCCAGACGGTCGATGCCGTGTCGTCATCAGCTCCTTCGAGCAGCCAGCGGACCGGATCCCGTTCCTGCGCGTCGTTGCCGGTCGTGATCCGGTAAGTATCGAAGGTCTGCTGGCTTCCCAGATCGAAGATCACCGGCTGGAGCGTGGCGCTATACCATTTGGTGGCGATGTTCGCGTCCTTGAGCTTGTTCGGGCCTTCGGCCGCGGCCTCCGTGTAAAGGCCGGTCTGGGTTCTCACCGCCGCGGGAAGGATCTGGATGTCGTTCCCGCTGTCCGCGTCGCTGCCGTTGGCATAGAAGATCAAGTCGTCCATCTGGATCGCCGTTCCCCCCGTCGTCGAGCGCACCTTCAAGGGCGTGAACCGGACGTAGCGATAGGTGGAAGCTCCCCCGGCGACCGCCCGCACGGTTTGTCGCGCCGTCACGGTCGCCGCCGTGTTGGTGGCGTCCAGGATGTACTCCGTGTCGGCGTTTGCCGCTGGCGTGACCGTGGTGAAAAAATCTTCGACGACTCCCGGCTCGGGAGTGACTTCGAAGGTCGTGGCCCCGCCCACGTTCCACGCCAATTCCACCGGCTGGCCGTTCGTGACCACGGAGGGGAAGGCGGTGAACGAAACGATCTCGGGTGGAAGCTCGAGCGGGATCGTCAGTTCCTCGACCCAGGTGAACCGGTCGATCGTGGTTGGGTAGTTGGTGCGGACGTCGATCGGGGTCCACGGCCCGCTTGCCGAAGTTCCGGTTTCCAGAACCCAACTTACCGGATCCCGCGCATCGAAGTCGTTCGCCGTGGCAAAGGAATACTTGTCCACGGTCACCGGGGCGGGGAATGAGAACACCACTACGGCTGGTGTGCTTGCCACCGTGTATCGCGTGAACCATTTCGTGTTCGTGGAAAGATCCTTGATGTTGGCGACCCCTTCGTTGGCGAAGACCCCGCCTCCCGTGGTTGTTACCGTTGCAGTGCTCCAGGGCACTGCCGTCGTCCCGAGCATGAATTTGAATTCGGAGATCTGTAGCTCGTTCGTGCTGTTGCGCAGCTTTGTCGGTCGCCATCGGAAATACTGGGAGGTGAACTCGGCGGCTGTCGCTGCGGGTGTCACAATCAGGGCCAGGACGAGTGCGAGGCTCGCAAACGCCGGTATCTTGGATCGGGGAGGAATCTTCATGGTCGGGTCTTTACCCCGTTCAATGAGCAAGCCCGGTGCCACGGCCCGGATTCCCACCCTCATATGACCTCGCTCGACGTCCGCAGACCCATGCCCGGCCATGAAAATATTTCCGCGGCATCCGCCTCGACGCACTAAACGCTAGCGACTTGTTAGGACGTGGATATTTCCGCCCCGGTGCATGGCTGGAGTAGTAGCCCTCCACAGACAATGGTGCAGCAGAGTCTCACGGGCTATAGGCTTAGAGCTCTGACTGGGAAAAACAGCTTGGGCGTGTTAGAAAAATCGCTTTTTGATGGCGACAACGCTGAGAACAATCGCGAAGCAGATCCCTACCCCAAACAACATTTGGCGTTTCACAGACGAGAGACCGGAATCAGGGGCTCCCCCTGATCGCCCTACTCCGTCTGTTCCATTGCTCTTCTCCTCCAAGACGGTGCGTCTATCAATCGGACGCCGGGGACGATCTTCTTTGTCGCTCCCCCCGCGCAGATACTCATCAGTGCCATATATTGCTATAGCTTCCCGAAGGGAGTTGGTCAAATCAACCATCTTCTCGTTCTCTGCATTGCGGTCGGAACTTTCCAGCCGAAGCAGCTTCTTATAAAAGTCCAATAGTATCCCGCGCCCCTTTGGGGTCAGCAAGCAAAGGGCAAGCGAAGAATCCGCTGGCTCCTCCGTT
>CBFGPU010000138.1:0-6585 GCA_965650715.1 uncultured Haloferula sp.
TCGGCGCGCTGCTCGGCCGGGAGATCGCCCGGGGCGAGGGCTTCGTGACCAAGATGATCCGGCCCCTCGCCTACTACGAGGCGGAGAAAAAGAACGACGGTCCCGTCCCCTTCACCGACTTTCGCGATACCTATCACGCCCCCCTCAATCCCCTCATCCTCGGGGCGGTCCTCAAGCTCGTCGGAGCCGACAAGCCGGACGCATGGCCGATGGGCAACGACGAATATATCTACCCGCTCGACCGCGTCGTCGCCCTCGTCTCAACCCTCTTCTTCCTGATGTCGATCGGGGTCACCTACCTCCTCGTCGGCCGCATCTTCGATGCAAAGATCGCCGGAGTCACTGCCGTGCTGATGATGCTCTGCGACCTGATGTGGCAGTTCTCCCAGAGCGGCCTGCCGCAGATGCTGCTGATGCTCCTCTTCTCCTGCGGCCTCTACTTCACCTACCGCGCGATGGAAGCCCAGGAGGAAGGCCGCAATAGCCTCGGCATGGCGCTCCTCGGCACCGCCTTCTTCGTGCTGATGTGCCTCGCCCACTGGATCGCGATCTGGATTTTCCTCGGCTTCGCGATCTTCGCCGCGGTCGTCTTCCGGCCGCGCGGCGTGATCGCCCTGGCGGCCATCGGCCTTCTGGCCATCGCGATCGCTTTCCCGCTGATCCGGGCGAATAGCATCACCGGCCAGCCTTTCGGCACCGGCTTCTATGTCTTCTACAACGGTCTTGCCGGCGGCGCGGAGTCCGTCGTCATGCGCAACCACGATCTCCAGAGCGAACCGCTCTCCCTCGACGGCCTGCTGGTGAAGATCCTCGGCACGACCTTGGTGCAGGCATCCGACCTCCTCCCCTTCCTGGGGGGCATCCTTGCCGCTCCGATATTCTTCCTCGCCCTGCTGCACCCCTTCAAGCGCCGCACCATCGCCCACTTCCGCTGGGGCATCCTGCTCATGTGGGCCTGCGCCGCGCTGGGCATGGCCGTCTTCGGGATCGATCGGAACATCTCCACCAATCCGAACCAGATCCACATCCTCTTCGCCCCGGTCATGGCCGCCTACGGCCTCGCTTTCATCTCGATCCTCTGGACCCGCCTCGATCTCGTCGCCCAGGCACCGTTCCTGCGGAATACCCATTTCGTCGTGATCATCGTCCTCTCCGCGGCCCCCATGCTCCTCACCCTGCCGAACAAGGTGAAGATCGGCATGTGGCTCAGCAAGGGCGGCATTCCCTTTCCCAGCTACAGGGCCGACCTCCTGAGCAAAAGGCTTCCGGACTTCATGAAGTCGAAGGACGACACCGCCGACGCTGCCCGCCTCGTGGTCTCCGATCAGCCTTGGGCCGTCGCGTGGTATGCGGATACCGCCTCCCTCTGGTTGCCCAAGACCAGAAAGGGATTCGAGAAGCTGGAAGAAACCGCAGCCCGTCTCGGCACACCCTTCACCGGCATCCTGACCTCTCCGAGTTCGATCGAATCGGGCCCTCCCGCCATGATCCGCGGTCAGTACGGCGAGTTCAGCTCGTTGGTGTTCAATGGCTACGTAAGCGCCCTCACCGCCTCCAGCGCCCAGCGCCCCGGGATCTCCATTCTCGCGGCGGACCCGAAGCTCGAGCCCATCAGCCGCCGCTACAATGTCCTCCGCCCCCTCACCTGGGAGTTTGTCTGGTATGGCAGCCGCAACACCGCGCCGGAGGAAAAACGCTGATGGCCTCCCGCAGGAAAACTGAACCCGCAGCCGCCGGCTCCGATGACGACGGCAGCTTCGAAGCCGCCCTCACCGAGCTCGAGGCCATCGTCGCCGCCATGGAGGAGGAGCAGCTTCCCCTCGAAGAATTGGTCGCCCGCTACGAAAAGGGCTCGAAATTGCTCGCGCGCTGCGAGACGGTCCTCGCCTCCGCCCGGAAACGCCTCCAAACCATCTCCGCGAAAGCCGCAGCCGATGCCGCGGCAATCGCCGGGGAAGACCAAGATTCTCCGGATGAAGACGACGAACCGGCCGGCCACGGTGCCGGCACCCCGGACGATAACGACGACGATGACGACATCCGCCTCTTCTGAGCACTCCGCACTCGGCCCCTTGCTTGCCGCCATCCAATCGCCCGAAGATGTCAAAGCACTCCCGGAGTCCGATCTGATCAAGCTGGCCGAGGAGATCCGTCACTCGCTCATCACCTGCCTGTCCCGCACCGGCGGCCACCTCGGCCCGAATCTCGGCGTCGTCGAGCTCACCGTCGCCCTGCACCGCGTCTTCTCCACACCGGAGGACCAGTTCGTCTTCGACGTCGCCCACCAGGGCTACGTCCACAAGATGCTCACCGGCCGCGCCGACCGCATCCACACCATCCGCACCTACAAGGGCCTGAACGGCTTCCTGCTCCGTTCCGAATCCGAGCACGATAGCTACGGCGCGGGCCACGCCGGCACCGCCCTTTCCGCCGCCCTCGGCATGGCCGCAGCCCGCGATCTCGCGAAGGAAGACAGCCACGTGGTCGCCGTCGCCGGGGATGCCGCCTTCACCTGCGGCCCCACCCTCGAGGCCCTCAACAACATCGCGGAAACCACCAAGCGCTTCATCGTCGTCCTCAACGACAACGAGTGGTCCATCGACAAGAACGTCGGCGCCATCGCCCGCTACTTCAACGCCCTCCAGACCCACTCCACCTACGCCAGCGTCCGCAATTCCGCCGCCGACTTCGTCGAAAAAGTCGCCGGCAAGGCCGTCCGCAAGCTCGCCCACAAGGTCGAGGAGGGCGCGAAAAACCTCCTCTTCCCGAACGTCCTCTTCGAGAAATTCGGCCTCCGCTACTACGGCCCGATCGACGGCCACGACCTCCCGCTGCTCGTCCGTACCTTCGAGCACCTCAAGACCCTCAACGAGCCCGTCGTCCTCCACATCATCACCGAGAAGGGCCGCGGCTACCAGCCCGCCCTCGACAACCCCGGCAAGTTCCACGGACTCGGCGCCTACAAGATCGAGGACGGCTCGACCGACATCTCCGCCACCCCCACCTGCTCCGACATCTTCGGCCGCACCGTCACCGATATGGCGAAGACCGATGAAAAGCTCGTCGCCATCACCGCCGCCATGCCCGGCGGCACGAAGCTCGAGATCTTCAAGAAGGAGCTCCCCGCCCGCTACTACGATGTCGGCATCGCGGAGGAACACGCCGCCCTCTTCGCCTGCGGCATGGCCACGAAAGGCTTCAAACCCTTCCTCGCCATCTACTCCACCTTCATGCAGCGCGCCTATGACATGATCATCCATGACATGGCGCTCCAGGGGCTGCCCGTCCGCCTCTGCATGGACCGCGGCGGCCTCTCCGGCGATGACGGCCCGACCCACCACGGCCTCTTCGACATCGGCTACCTCCGCCCCGTCCCCGGCATCGTCCACATGCAGCCGGCGAATGAAGCCGAATTCATCGCCATGCTGAAATGGATGGCCACCTACGAAGCCGGCCCCTCCGCCATCCGCTACCCGCGCGGACCGATCAACGGCACCCCGTTGGATGCCCCGGTCCCGCCGATCGAACTCGGCAAGTCCGTCGTCGTCGCGGAGGGCACCGATGTCCTCCTTCTGGGCCTCGGCACCCTGTTCACGATGGCCGAGAAGACCAAGGCGATGCTCGAGGAACGCGGCCTCTCCGTCGCGCTCGTCAATCCGCGCTTCATCAAGCCGCTGGACGCCACCGTCATCGAGCGCCTCGCCAAGCAGTGCAAGGTCATCTGCACCTTCGAGGACCACGTCCTCCACAACGGCTTCGGCTGCGGCGTCATCGAATTGCTCTCGGACGCCCGCATCACCACCCCCGTCGAGCGCATCGGCTGGCCGGATGAGTTCGTCGAGCACGGCAAGCCGGACATCCTCATGAAACTCCACGGTCTCACCGTGGAGGCCGCGGTCGAAAAGGTCATGCGGCACTTCTGATGCGTGGCTGCCGCTTCCAGCCGCAGATCTCCCGGTTCTTGCCATGGCCGAGTTCATCGAAAAAGTCGCCACCGACTGGATCGAAGTCCGCGCGAAGCACGTCCGCGTCCGGAAGGGACACCCCACCTCCGCGCAGCTGAAGCAACTCCGCACCCTCTTCGAGGCGGATGCCCTCCCGGTGATGAGTTCCTTCTGGATCACCCGCGACCGCCGCATCCACTTCAAGCCGAACTTCCCCTCCTCCCTTCGCCCCGCCGTCCGCGCCATCATGGTGCCCTGAGCTTCCCGCTCAAGTTGCAGAATGCCCATCGCCGCAATCATGCGAAATGCATTCTCTAACCGCGGCTCTGTTTCCGCATTTCCCTGACCCTCAACGGAAAACATGAGCGGCACAGCCCCTGCAACAACACCGGGGTATGAAACAGCTCCCATGGATTGCAGCAGGGTTGATCTCGGTCGCCACCCTCACCCAGTGCGACAAGGCTGATCGCCAGGTCGAGAGACTCCAAGGCAAGGCGGACATGAGCTTCGCCAAGGACACCTTCGAATCCCTCGCCCGCGGCGACTCGTCCGTGATCGACAAGATCGATTGGGCGACCCTCACCTCGATGGGCCAGAACGTAGGAGCCGCCTATTCCCAGCTCCCTTCCGAAACCGAGAAGCGGAATTTCGAATCCTCCTTCATCACCCAGTTCGCCACCTCCTTCCGCGAGTCCGGCGGTTCCCCCGACAAATTCGAGAACTGGCGTGTCAGCCATCATGACGACCTCAAGACGGAAGTGGCGGCGGACTCCGGCGGCGGCACCGTCACCATCACCGTCACGGAGCGCGATGGTAAGGAGCGCGTCTCCGGATTGGACTTCACCCGCTGATTCGGCGGTGGAGTTGCCATGACAAGCAAGGGCCGGCTTCCGCAAGGAGGCCGGCCTGATTCCGCTGGTCCATCAGCAACCCTGAGGGAAAACCCCAAAAAAAGCCGCCCGGGAAAATCTCCCCGGGCGGCGTCTTCAAAACTCCGTCTCACGGGATATCCACCCGCAGCCGTGCGAACAACCGCGACCCCGTCGCCAGGGCCCGCGGCAGACGCACCGTCACCCGGTCGATCCCCGCGCCGTAGAAGTCATCCGTCTCGTCGATCACCACCGGATTGGCAACCGGCTCGCCCGGCTCGGCTGTCGCCCAGCCGCTCAAGGTGGAGCCGTACTCCACATAGGGATCGCTCCCCGCCGAGTCGTCCGTCCGTCGGAACACGAAGTCCACATAAGTCGCATCGCTGTTATCCACCGTCGGCAGCAGGGCGTGGGAATTCGAGTCCGGCCCGCTTGGGTCGCCCCCGATCACGAACTCGATCGCGTTCGAAATGCTATCCCCGTCCGCATCCCCCGTGCCTGCTGCCCCGGGAATCCCGTTGGCCGCCGTCCACGTCAGATAAGCGCTCCCGCTCGTCGTCACCTTCAGCGTGCCCGAGCCGCTGAAGTGAACATCGTCCGGCACCGGGGCGGCTGAAGCCGAAGAACCATAGATGCCCGCCGCTTGCGGCATGCCCCCGATCGTCAGCACGGCCACCGTGTCCTCCTCGTTGTGCGGCAGGTCCAGCACGGCGGTCGAATCGAGCGACACCGTCGAGGAGTCCGCCAGCGTCGAAGTCCCCAGCGAGAGCGTCCCGGCGCTCACCGTCGTGTCCCCGGTGTACTGCGGGTCCGCCAGATACAGCATCTGCGCGCCGGCCTTCGTCAGCGAGTACGCTCCGCTCACCGTCCCCATCACATCCATGAGGCCGTTGCCCGATTCGATCGTCGCGTCGCCTTCCAGGGTCACGTTGCCGGTCCAGGTCCCTTTGCCGCCGCCCTCGTTGTAGAGCTTCGAGCCCGCCTCCAGGAAGACGGGCGTTGCGATCGTCCGCGTGCCGTAGGTCCCGGCGCGCGTGCCGTTCTTGATCCGCAGCGTTCCCGTCGCGCCGCCCCACGCATTGTCGGTGTTCTCCGCCCAGGCGAAGCCGTCCGCGATCACGAAGTTCACCGCGCTGCCTCCGGCGTCCGAGCGGAAACCCATCCCGTTCGTGCCCACCTTCGTCAGCGTGAAACCGTTGCCGGTGAGCACACCGGTTCCGGCACCGTTGCCGACATCGAAGCGGCCGCCGTTGCCACCGATCGAGGCATCGCCGCTCAAGGTCAAGGTAAGGATGCCCGCCGCTTCCCCCGGATCGCCAGCTCCCGAGTTGCTGATCGCGCCCAGGCCGTCAGGCCCGCTGCCCGCGATCGTCCAATCGTAGGTACGCCCCACGTTCACCGGGAACGCCCCGTTCAGATCCACCTGCGCCCCGCTCGCCACCGTGATGCCCGAGCTGAAGCCCAGCGCTTCCCAGTGCGTCGTGTACTTCAGGCGTCCCGCGTTCACCAGCACCGGCCCCGTGAAGCTGCTCGTCTGGCCGCCCAGCGTCAGCGTCCCGCTTCCGTTCTTGGTGATCCCCGTCGCACCCGCGATCCCCGCGTTCGCGCCGTTCACCGTGTAATCGCTGGTGTGGTCGAAGGTCACGCTCGAAGGATAGAGCGCGCCGACCATCGCCAGCGTCTTCACGGCTGCCGCTTCCGTGAAGCTCACGTGGTCGCCGTGGAAGAAACTCGTCGCCGCCCCGTTGTCGAAGTTCAGGTCCGCGTTCTGC
>CBFGPU010000139.1:0-6583 GCA_965650715.1 uncultured Haloferula sp.
CAGGCGGTCGCGGCGGGAGCCACGCCGGTGCAGGAGCCGGCGGACATGTTCTGGGGCGACCGAACCGCGAAGGTGAATGACACCGTCGGTTATCGCTGGACGCTGGCGTCACACGTGAGGGATGTCTCCCAAGAAGAGATGGATGCGGCAATGAAGGCGTGGGGTGAAGGCAACAACTGATTCATGGGACAGGTTCTGGTAATTTTCGCCCACCCCGCTTTCCAGCGGTCCCGGGTGAACCGCGCCCTGGTGAAAGCTGCGGGCACGACCGACGGGGTGACCGTGCACGATCTCTACGAAACCTACCCGGATTTCCTGATCGAGGTGCGCGACGAGCAACGCCTGATCGAGAAGCACGATGCGGTGGTCTTCCAGCATCCGTTTTTCTGGTACAGCTGTCCCGCTCTGGTCAAAGAGTGGCTGGATCTGGTGCTGGAGTATCGTTGGGCCTATGGCGAAGGCGGCGATGCGCTGCGCGGCAAGGTCATGGCGCAGGCAATCAGCGCGGGCGGGCCGGAGGATGCCTACCGGCGGGAAGGAGAGAACCACTTCACGATCCGCGAGCTGCTGGCACCCTATGAACAGACCGCGCGGCTCTGCGGGATGGGATATGCGGAGGCCTTCGCCGTGCACGGCACCAACCATTTGGACGATACCGCGCTGGCCGGATTCGCCCGCAATTATTCCACGTGGCTTACGGCGTTGCGCGATGGCAGCGCGCCACTGTGGCTTCCCGCCCCCGATTGATCCGCCGTGGCCTTCGAAAGTTTTTTCGCGCAAGCGTTCATGTATCTCACCGCCGCGCTGGCGGCGGTGCTGGTGGGGAAGCGGCTGGGGATGGGGGCGGTACTCGGCTATCTGATCGCCGGGGCATTGATCGGGCCGTGGGGCTTGAAATGGGTCGGCGGCGAGAGCGAGCAGATCACGCACTTCGCGGAATTCGGCGTGGTGATGATGCTCTTCCTTGTCGGACTGGAGTTGCAGCCGACGCACCTGTGGAAGATGCGGAAGCAGATCTTCGGGCTGGGAAGCATGCAGGTGGTGATTTCCGCGCTGGCGGTCGCGGGCGTCACGATGGCTTTCGGCACGGGATGGAAGCCGGCGATGGCGATCGGCTTGATCCTCGCGATGTCGAGCACGGCGATCGTGCTGCAGTGCCTGAACGAGCGGAACCTGATGAAGACCGAGGCGGGGCAGAGCTCATTCGCGGTGCTGCTGTTCCAGGATCTCGCGGTGATTCCGATCATGGCGCTGCTGCCCTTGCTCGCGGGGAAGCAAGCCATGCAGGAGCACGGCCATGGCGATTCCGCATGGCTCGACCGCTGGCCGACCTGGGCCCAGCCTTTGATCACGGTCGGGGCGGTGGCCTTGATCGTCCTCGTTGCGCGGATCGCGGTGCGGCCTTTCTTCCGGGCGATCGCGAAGACCGGGCAACGGGAGGCTTTCACGGCGGCGGCGCTGCTGCTGATCATCAGCGTGGCCCTGCTGATGACGAAGGTGGGGCTTTCCGCGGCGCTGGGGACTTTCGTCGCCGGCGTGGTGCTGGCGAACAGCGAGTACCGGCACGAACTGGAAAGCGATATCGAGCCCTTCAAGGGACTCCTGTTAGGTTTGTTCTTCCTGGGGGTGGGTACCGGGATCGACTTCGGGCACATCGCGAGCCATGCGGGCACGGTGTTCGGCGGAGCGGCGGCGTTGCTACTGGTGAAGGGCGGCGTGCTCTTCGGGCTTTCCTGGCTTCGGGGAGCGAAGTGCGGGGCCTCGCTGATCTTTTCATCGGCCCTGGCGGCGGGCGGCGAGTTCGCCTTCGTGCTGATCACGCTGGCGGCGGGTACGGAAGTTTTCCCGGAAGAGACCTCCCGCACGCTGGTGGCGGTGGTGGCGCTGACGATGGCTGTGACGCCGCTGCTGATCATGGCGAGCCATCGCTTCACCGAGCGCGGCAAGCCGGCGGAGAAGCCGGAACGCGAGAGCGATGTGGAGGACCAGGGCGCTCCGGTCATCATCTGCGGCTATGGCCGCTTCGGTCACGCGGTCGGCAGGCTGCTGCACACGCAGGGGATCGATTCGACGGTGCTCGACAACGACGCGGAGCAGGTGGAAACACTGCGGCAGATCGGATTCAAGGTCTTCTACGGCGATGCCGGGCGGCCGGATCTCCTGCTGACAGCAGGAGCCGCGCGGGCCAAGGTGCTGGTGATCGCGCTGCGCGATGCCGAGATCGCGCTGAAGATCGTGAACATGGCGCGGAAGCATTTCCCGCACCTCCAGATCTTCCTGCGCGCCCACAGCCGGCGGGAGGCCTATGAATTCCTGGATGCGGGCGAGGAGCGGATCTATCGCGAGACGCTGGATTCCTCGCTGCGGATGGGCACGGACGTGCTGCGCTCGCTGGGCCTGCCCGCCTATGCGGCCCATCGTGCGGCGAAGCTCTATCGCAAGGCGGACGAGACCTTCGTGCGCAAGATGGTGGCACATCGCCACAACCGCGCCACCTTCCTGACGGCAGCGCGGGAATCGCAGGCGATCTTCGACACGGTGATGCGTGCGGACCCGCTGGACAAATCCCATTCGGACGACGGCTGGATCCCCCCGGCAAAGGGCGACAGCAAGGATGACATCGCGCCGTGAACAGCCTCGCGACATGGGTTCTGGCAATCGGCCTGGCCGTGGCGGCATGCGCTCCGGCAAGCTTGGAACGGGTGGAGGAGCGGCGGAGGACGATGGCCACCGCGAGCGATCTGGACCGTGCTTTCGAGGGGGCGAACGACGCGGCGGCAGCGCGGGCGCTGGGAGATTGGATCGGGCAGGCACACCGGAGTGGAGGAACCGCCTTCGAGATCGGTCGATTCCGGGTAGGGTTCGATGATGGCGGCGACGGGATGTATGCCCCCGGGTACTTTGATCGGCTCGAGCGGGCGTCGCGCTACACCCCGGTGGGCTTGGAGCATCATCGTGAAGCCGGGGTCGGCGTACCTTTGATCGGCCATCGCGAGAACCGCAAGCGCGAGCCGGTGGAACGATGGTATCCTCCCGAAGCGATCGAGCGTGCTATCACCGCGGTGGCCATTCCCGGCCCGGTGCATCGCGGCAAGCGGAACGTGGAGATCCGCCTGTACGACCGGCTGCGGACGGAGTCGGTATGGATCGCGGGCAGGCGGCAGCCGCTCGCCGCGGATTTCACCGTGCCATGGGCCGGGCTTTTGCGGGAAACCCGGGCGCTGGCGACCACCGGGCTGACTTCGGTATTGCGGCAGCACTCCGGGCGCGATCCGGGCTTCGCCTTGCTCGAGGCCTACGATCCGGACAAGACGCCGCTGATCCTGATCCACGGGCTCTTCTCCACCCCGCTCGCGTGGGCGGAACTCACGAACGAACTCTGGGCGGATCCCGCCGTGCGGCAACGCTACCAAATCTGGCACTACCTCTATCCCACGAATGCGCCGCCGCTCTACTCGGCGCGGGTGATGCGCAAGCAACTCGACGAGTTGCGGCATTTCCTCGACCCGCAGGGCAAGGACAAGGCAATGCAGCGGACGGTGGTAATCGCGCACAGCATGGGTGGCATCCTCGCCAAGTCGCTGGTGGTCGATCCGCGCGATGCGTTCTGGGATGCGATCTTCACGCGACCGATGTCCTCGATGAATCTCACCACCCAGGAACGCGCCACGCTGGAGGAGGCGTTTTACTGGCAGCCACGCCGTCATGTGGACCGGGTGGTCTTTTGCTCCGTGCCCTTTGGCGGGAGCACCTTCGCGGCGTCATGGATCGGACGGTTGGGACGACGCCTGGTGGCACCCAGCCAGGGGTTCAGCGATTTCTTCGACGGGCTGGAGAAGAAGAACCCGGGGATCTGGCAACCGGCCTATCGCGAGCTGCCGGGCAGCGCCGTGAACAGCGTTTCGAGTCTCTCGCCGCAGCAGCGTTCGATGGAGATCTTCCAGAGCCTGCCGATTGTGCCGGGGACGGCGGCGCATGTGATCACCGGGTCACGGGATTTCTTCGTGGCACAATCGAGCTCCCGCGTGCCCGGAGCGGAGTCCGCGCTGGAAGTCCCCTCCGGCCACGGCTCCTTCCATCACCCGCAGGCCATCGCGGAGATCAAGCGGATCCTGGCGCTGCCGGCGGCCCGCTGAAGGAAAGGCTTGGACGGCGGGGCAAGCGGGAGGATGTTAGCCGCGTGATTTTCCCCATCAGCGACGACGACCGGCATTTGATGAAGCCCGCCTGGGTGAGCATCGGGCTCCTGCTAGCGAACGTGATGTTGTTCCTCGTGCAGTTGATGGACCCGGCTTTCACCTACGGTTGGAGTGTCATTCCGCAGGAAATCGTGAAGGGCGTCGATCTGGTGGGATACGCGGTGATCCAAGCGGGAGGGGAATTCCATCGGGTGCCACAAGCACCGGGTCCGAGCCCGATCTATCTCACGATCTTCTCGGCAATGTTCATGCATGGCGGCTGGGCGCACATCGGCGGAAACATGCTCTACCTGTGGATCTTCGGGGACAACGTGGAGCACCGTTTCGGGTCGGTGAAGTTCCTGCTGTTTTACCTGATCAGCGGGATCGTCGCGACCTTCGCGCAGATCGCCACCGACCCGCAGGGGGTGATCCCGAACCTCGGGGCATCGGGCGCGATCTCGGGAGTGCTGGGTGCGTATCTGGTGTTGTTCCCGCGGAACATGGTGAATGCGGTGTTCTTCTTCCGGATCGTGTCGCTGCCCGCGATCTTCGTGATCGGGATGTGGGCGTTCATGCAGTTCGTGAACGGGGCGGGATCCATCGCGCAGACGGAGCAGACGACGGGCGGGGTGGCGTATGCGGCACACATCGGGGGATTCGTTGCCGGGGTGGTCGCGGGGATTTTCGCACGGATCGGGATGAAGAACCACGAGCCGCCCTCGGTGTTCCGGCAGATCTACGAGGACGAGCCGGGGGTGAGGCGGTATTGGTGAGATCGGGGTAGAGGGCGTGGAAATGGAGGGGTATATCTCCACGTGATCACGACATCGCCGCGATCCCTCCGGGATCGGTATTCCCCCGACCTCTAACCGGGGGTATCGGCTACGCCTCGACCCCCGGCTACT
Organism: uncultured Haloferula sp.; assembly: GCA_965650715.1. Lineage (GTDB taxonomy): Bacteria > Verrucomicrobiota > Verrucomicrobiia > Verrucomicrobiales > Akkermansiaceae > Haloferula. Next base: position 5,087 of record CBFGPU010000139.1, read on the forward strand.
ATGCTGCGATCCCTTCGGGATCGGGGAAGCAGCGAAAGGCTAGCCCTGTGAATTCTCGGCGACCTTTGCGGTGATTGGCAGAGGAGGCCGCGGCATCTTGGGTCCTATCGACAGTGGTCTCCCGATTAACACTGGCAGCCGTGACTCCAGCCATTCGCGGGCGGACTTGGTCTTCACGGCGCAGGCCCAGAGGGTCACGACGTGCCAGCCGAGGGCGCGAAGTTCGCTTTCGACGCGGGCATCGCGGGCGCGATTGCCCTCGATCTTGGCGGTCCACCACTCGGTCTTGGACTTCGGCATCTTGAAGTCCGGGCAATGCTCGTGGCCGTGCCAGAAGCAGCCGTGAACGAAGATAACGACCTCGTATTTCGGAAGCACGAGATCGGGTCGGCCGGGAAGGAACTTGTTCCTCGGCCCGCGGACCGTGAAGCGGTAGCCGAGACGGTGAAGCATCGAACGGACCAGCAATTCCGGCTTGGTGTCCGTACCGCGGATACGGGACATGACCTCGGAGCGCTTTTCCGGTGACCAGATGTCCATGTGGAAAGTAGCAGGTAGCGGAGAGCGAGGAGCAAGGAGTTAGAATGGCGGTTCCGGCCGGCGCGGGAATTTCTCGCGCTCCGGCTCCTCCCAATTCAGGATGCCCGCCATGAATCTTTCGTCCCGCCGCCGGTTCCTCGGTAATTTCGCCCTCGGGGCCGCCGGATTGTGGGTGCCGGGTGTTTTTGCCGAAGCGCTCACGCTCACTCCCAAGCAGACCGAGGGTCCCTTTTATCCGGTCGATCTCCCGCTCGACACCGACAACGACTTGATCCTCCTGAACGACAGCCTGACACCGGCGCTCGGGAGTGTGACCCACCTCAGCGGCAGGGTCACGGATGCGAAGGGCGAGCCGATTCGCAACGCGCTGGTCGAGATCTGGCAGGTGGATCACCACGGCGTCTATCTCCACAAGGGCAGCAACGACGCCGCGAAGCGCGACGCGAATTTCCAGGGGTTCGGCCGCTTCATGACGGGCTCCAGCGGCGAGTACTACTTCCGCACGATCAAGCCGGTCCCCTACCCCGGCCGCACGCCCCACATCCACGTGGCGGTGAAGATGAAGGGCCGGGAGAAGTGGACGACCCAGTGCTACATCAAGGGCGAGCCGCAGAACGATACCGACGGCGTATTGCGCGCGATCAAGGACGAGAAGCAACGGGCCTCGGTGATCGTGGATTTCGCGCCCCTGCCCGGAGTGACCACCGGGGAGTTGGCGGCGCGGTTCGATATCATCATGGGCTACACACCCGCGGCGTAGTCGAAGTTCCCAATGATGTTCCAAGTCCCGGAAGACAGGAAGAACTCGGCTGTGTCGCCGGAGGTGGCTGTTTCTCGGAACTTGGAACTTCTTGCTTGGAACTTAACCGTCACCGCAGCTCCCAATGATGTTCCACTCCCTCGGCCGAGCGCGGTTCGAGATGCGAGATGACGCGAACGTCAGGTCCCAGCAGGGAG
>CBFGPU010000140.1:0-6572 GCA_965650715.1 uncultured Haloferula sp.
CCTCCGCCGGCCTCCGCCACCACGACTTCCCCCACGGCACCGACATCGTGGTAGCCGCCCCCGGCCACAATTCGATGAAGGAGCTCAAGGGCAAGAAGGTCGGCCTTGAGGAAGGCTTCGTGCCGCACCTCATCTTCCTCACCGGCTTGGAAAAGGCCGGCATGAAACCGGAGGACGTGACCATCGTGAATACCCCCACCAACGAGACGCCCCAGGTGCTCGCCTCGAAGGCCGTCGATGCGATCTCTGCATGGCAGCCGAATTCGGGCCAGGCGCTGAAGGCCGTTCCGGGCTCCAAGCCGGTCTTCACCTCGAAGGACGCGCCCGGCATCATCTACGACCTCCTCTACGTCTCCGCGGAGAGCCTCGAGAAGAACAAGGACGACTGGGCCAAGGTGGTGAAGGTCTGGTACAAGATCGCCGATTACATCCGCGATGAGGAGAACCTGGACGACGCCCTCAAGATCCTCTCCGCCCGCGTGAAAGTGAGCCCGGAGGAATACGAGCCTTTCCTCAAGGGCACCTACATCCTCTCTCTCGATGAGGCTCTCAAGCGCTGGGAAAAGGCGGACGGCCTCGGCAGCGTTTACGGCTCCACCAAGGTGGCGAACGACTTCAATCTCAAGTTCAAGGTCTACGAGAAGAGCCAGGACGTGGACAAGTTCCTCGATCCCTCCTTCACGAAGGCCCTCAAGAAGTAGCCCACCCGCAGCATGGCGCGCCCGGGCATTCTCAAGGACTGGTTTCCGATTCGCAAGGATCTGCCCCGTTCGCGCCGCATGGTGCTGACGGTGGTGTCCTTCGTGATGCCGCTCGCCCTGTGGTGCCTGGTCTCCTACGTGCCGTGGATCTGGCACCCCGACGTGAAGATCACGCTCTCCGCCGAACGCGAGGGCGTGACCACCGTCTTCACCTCGGGCGACCACGTCAGCAAGGCCTTCTTCCCCGGGTTCGTTGAGGCGGTGCGCGCGGAGAATGCCGCCGTGCTCGCCGCCCGCGAGGCGGGGAATCCCGGAACGGGCGCACGCCGGAAGAACCAGAAGCTCCTGCGCCAGATGGCACCGCTCGCCGCCGAGCATGGATGGCTCGGCCATGACGACGGTCAGAACGATGCCGTCCTCTACCACCTCTGGCGTGACCTTGCGACCGGTGCCAGGCAGGCGGTGGACCCCGCCCTGAGCGAGGAGAACCTCGCGATCGTGAAGCGGAACTGGGCGATCCTCTCGTCGGCCTCCCCCGACTTCTCCTTCAAGGCTCTTCCGGATGAGCCCCTGCTCAAGCTACTTCCTCAGGGCAAGCCGGCGAACCCCGCCTATCTGCCCGCGCCGCATGAGGTGATCCGCGCTGGCAAGCGCGATTTCACCGCCGCAGCGCCGGCCGGCGAGCCGACCATGCGCGACCGCTACTTCGCCTCCCTGCGCGTCATCCTGTCGGGATTCTTCTGGTCCTGCGTGATCGGCATCCCGCTCGGCATCCTCTGCGGGGTCTTCGATTTCTTCTCGAAACTCTGCGAGCCCTTCGTCGATTTCTTCCGCTACATGCCCGCGCCCACCTTCAGCACCCTGCTCGTGGCGGTGCTGCTCGCCGGAGATGCTCCGAAGATCGCGCTCGTTTTCATCGGCACCGTCTTCCAGATGGTGCTGGTCATCTCGAAGACCACCCGCCTGCTCGATCCCTCCCTGTTGGAGGCCGCTCAGACCCTCGGAGCCAAGCCCCGGCAGATGCTCGTGAACGTGGTCATCCCCGGCATCCTGCCGAATCTCTACAATGACCTCCGCATCCTTCTGGGCTGGGCATGGACCTGGCTTGTGATCGCCGAGCTTATCGGGGTGAAGAGCGGGCTCACCGAGTTCATCGAGACCCAGGGCCGCTTCCGGAATTTCGACCGCGTGTTCCCCGTGATCATCCTCATCGGCGTCACGGGCTTCGTGACCGATCAGATCCTCTCCTGGCTTCACGGCCTCTTGTTCCCCTGGGCCGGCAAGTCCGGTGCCGTCTCCCGCGGGATCGCGCGCATCTTTACATGGCCCTTCCGCGCGATCTCCGCCTCCCGCACCCGCGCGGCCTCCGAGCTCGCCGAGCGCCTCGCCGCCGCCCGCCATCAATCCCCATGAGTGCCGCGCTCTCCCTGCCCAGCTACAAGGACCAGTCGCCGGAGGTGGCGGCCCGCTTCGCGCGGCTCCGGGTGCGACCGGTCGCGCTGGAGGTCAAGGGGCTGACAAAGCGCTTCGAGACCCCGCGCGGCATCGTCACCGCCTTGGATGACGTGTCCTTCTCCGTCCACAAGCGCGAGCTGATGTGCGTGATCGGTCCCTCGGGCTGTGGGAAATCGACCCTCGTGCGCATCCTCGCGGGCCTTGAAACGGCGAGCGAGGGGGAGGTGCTCGTGGGTGGTACCCCTGTTTCCGGTCCTGGTCCCGACCGCGGCATGGTGTTCCAAGGCTACACGCTCTTCCCGTGGATGTCGGTGAAGCAGAATGTGATGTTCGGCCCCCGCATGGCCGGGAAGTCCAGCTACTTGGCGGAGAGCGAGGCGCGCGAATGGATCGATCTCGTCGGCCTCTCGAAGTTCGAGAACGCCTACCCGCACCAGCTTTCCGGCGGCATGAAGCAGCGCGTCGCGATCGCCCGCGCGCTGGCGAACCAGCCGCGCGTGCTCTTCATGGACGAGCCCTTCGGCGCGCTCGATGCCCAGACGCGCTGCAAGATGCAGTCGTACCTCCTGGAGATCTGGAAGAACGTGGACATCACCATTGTCTTCATCACGCATGACTTGGACGAGGCGGTGTTCCTCTCCGACCGCATCCTCGTTTTGGATGCGAATCCGGGGCGGGTCAGGGAAGTGGTGGAGGTGCCGGTGCCTCGTCCGCGGGCCGATACCCAGCTCTTCGAGCCGACCTTCGTCGCCACCCGCAAGCACATTGATCACATGATGCATCCGCCCGGTCAGGAGCAGAAGGAGACCCCCGTCATGCGCCTGGCGGTTTCCGATCCCGATGTAATCTAGGGTATTAAAGTCCGGAAGGGACTTCGCAACAAAGCCCGGGGTTGCGCGTAGCGCTACCCCGGGTAGCCCGAAAATAGATTCCTACGCCAACGGCGTTGCGGCCGGGTGCATGTTCTCCACGGGCCAAACCCGCCGACTTCTTGCGTTCACCCCGATGCAATGCTCTCGTCCCCACCATGATTGAAGGAGGATGCCTCTGTGGGGCTAGCCGCTATGCGATCGATGCCGTGCCGCGCTTCACGTCTTACTGCCATTGCGAGGACTGCCGCCGCGCCAGCGGATCACCCGTCGTGCCCTGGACCTTCTTTCCCACCGGCACTCTGCGATGGACAAAAGGTGCGCCCAAGCTCCTCCGCTACGCCGGTCGCGAGCGCACCTTCTGCCCCGACTGCGGCACGCCCTTGAGCTTCTTCGATCCCGGAATCCCGGAGGAGTATGAAGTCACGACCTGCAGCCTCGACGATCCCAACCTCATGCCGCCTCGGGACCACACTTGGACCGAGGACCAACTCCCCTGGTTTCAGGTCGCCGACGGGCTTCCCCGGCATCGCCAGTGGACGGCCTGAAACGAGGCGCTGCACGGCTTCCTCTCGGGAGGACCGTGTCCCTTCCCCCCATGCCTCCGGCCGCTTTTTCCAGTATGAACAATTGAAAAAAACTTCACATCGGGCATTCCCGGTGCTTTCTCCCCCGCGTGGCAATCGATGCGAACAACGACGGTCTCCGGCGGATCACCGTCTCCATGCCCGAGGAGACGTTCCAAGCCTTCGAGCGCATGGTCGCCGAGCGGGGCTTCGACAGCCGCTCGCAGGCCGTGGCGGAGATGATCCACCAGCACTCCGCGCTGCATCTCGGGAAGATCGGCAAGGAGGTCATGGCCGGCACCCTCACCCTCGTCTATGACGAATCGAAGAGCGCCCTGCTCCGCGATCTCTCCCGGATCTTCCGCCAGCACGTCGCGGAGGTGATCTCGTCCCAGCACGTCTTGCTTGAGGACGAGCACGTGCTCGAAGTGATCCTGATGCAGGGTCCGGCCAAGACCCTGCGGGAGATCACGAACAAGCTCGCCACCTGCAAGGGCGTGAAGACCGCTCACCTCACGCTGACACCCCATCTCATCCCGCCGATTCACGCGAAAGCCAACCAGCCGCACCGATGACCACCCTTCTCGAACGAACCCTGACCGGTGCCGGGATGTGGTCCGGCGTGATCTCCCGCGGCAAGCGCCTGCGCCTCACGGACCTCGAAGGCGGCGCGAACGTCGGCATGCTGCTCTACAACGCCCTCGAGCGCCACGAGCGCTACAACATGCCGGACACGCTGAAGGGCCAGCACATCTTCTACCTGCGCGCTCCCTATTGCCTGCATTCGGACATGGGCCGCCTGCTGGCCTCCATCACCCGCGACGAGTGCGGTTGGCACGATACCGTCTGCGGCCACTCGGATGCCGCGCGCGTGGCGCTGAAATACGGCGAACGCAACTACCAGGCGGCGCGCAACGATTGGTATCGCAACGCGCGCGACTGCTTCCTCATCGAGCTCGCCAAGTGGGGACTCGGGAAGAAGGACCTCGTCCCGAATCTCAATTGGTTCAGCAAGGTCGTGGCGGATGAGGAAGGGAAACTCTCCTTCGTGCCCGGCCACTCGAAGGCGGGCGACATGATCGAACTGCGCTTCGAAATCGACACCCTCGTCGTGCTGAACACCTGCCAGCATCCCTTCGATCCCGATCCCGAGTACCGGCCCCGCCCGGTGAAGTTGGAGGTCGTCACCGGCGTTGAGCCCTTCGAGGACGACCCCTCATTCACCGTGCGCCCGGAAAACCGCCGCGCCTGGGAGAACAACCAAACCTATCACGCGCTCCGCCTGCCATGACCGAAAGCACCTATGACCCGGCGGATGCCGCCTATCGCCACGTGATTCCCGCGGGCGACTGGTGGGTTCACGAGATCAAGCGCGGCCAGACCCTCCGCATCCTCGATCTCGAAGGCAACCAGGCCGCGGACACGCTTTTCTACAACGCCGCCGATCCCACCGACCGCTACTCGGCCGATGGCACGATCCAGGCCCAACAGGCCCTCTACCTGACCACCGGCACCAAGCTGATGAGCACGGAGGGCAATGTCCTCTTGGAAATCACCGCCGATACCTGTGGACGTCATGACACCCTCGGCGGCGCCTGCTCGCGCGAGAGCAACACCATGCGCTATGCCCACGACAAGGAGTGCATGCACGCCTGCCGCGACTCCTTCATCCGCGGCGCTCAGGAGTGGAAGGTGGAACTGACCAAGCGCGACATCACCTGCAACATCAACTTCTTCATGAACGTCCCCGTCAGCCCGGACGGCGCCCTCACCTTTGCCGACGGCATCTCGGCCCCCGGCCGCTACGTCGAGCTCCGCGCCGGGATGGACGTCATCTGCCTGATCTCGAACTGCCCCCAACTCAATAACCCCTGCAACGGCTGGAACCCCACGCCCGTCGAAGTCCTGATCTGGGACTGAGCTTCCCGGCAAATCATGAAGCGCGGTGGTCAATGCTTGCCCCTGGGAGCGCGGAGCCTCCGGCCCACAGAGCGGTCCCCCTCGCGGCTCACCGCCTTTCAAATTTCGCGCTCTTTCCCGTCCTTTCGCGGTTAATCCCTGTTTCCTCTCTCAAGGTGGCATCGACCCACCCTTCCGTCCGATGAACGGCCCCATCCTCATAGCAAATCGCGGCGAGATCGCGGCTCGCGCGATCCGCACCATCCATGCCCTAGGCTTGAAGGCGGTGACGGTATATTCGGATCCCGACTCCGGCTCCCCCCATGTCGATCTCGCGGATGAATCCCATCGTCTCGGCCCCGGCCCGGTAGCCGAGAGCTACCTCCTCAAAGACGAACTCATCCGCATCGCTCAACAAACCAACGCCGCCGCCGTCTTCCCCGGCTACGGTCTCCTCAGCGAGAACACCGACTTCGCCCGCATGTGCGAAGACGCCGGGGTCAAATGGCTCGGTCCCACCCCGGAACAAATCATCGCCTTCGGTCTGAAGCACGAAGCCCGCCGCTTGGCAGGGGACGCGGGCGTCCCGCTGGTCCCCGGCACCGACCTGTTAGAAGACGCTGCCGCCGCCCTGACCGCCGCCGAAACCATCGGCTACCCCGTCATGCTCAAGAGTACCGCCGGTGGTGGCGGCATCGGCATGAAGGTCTGCCGGGATGCCGCCGAACTCGCGAAGGAGTTCGAAAGCGTCGTGCGCGTGAGCGAGCGCAGCTTCGGCTCGGGCGGCGTCTTCATCGAACGCTTCATCCAGCGCGGCCGCCATGTCGAGGTTCAGATCTTCGGCGATGGCAAGGGCCGCGTCCTCGCGCTCGGCGAACGCGATTGCTCCGTCCAGCGCCGCAACCAGAAGGTCTTCGAGGAAACACCCGCACCTCACCTCTCCGAAGAGGTCCGCCATGCCCTCCACGCCGCAGCCGTGAAACTTGGCGAAAGCGTCGCCTATCGTTCCGCGGGCACCGTCGAGTTCATCTACGATGCCGACCGTGGCGACTTCTTCTTCCTTGAGGTCAATACCCGTCTGC
>CBFGPU010000141.1:0-6563 GCA_965650715.1 uncultured Haloferula sp.
CGCTCCATCATCGTCCGGATCACCCGCAACTGTTCGGCGGCTTCCTGATGCGTCGTCATGCACGAACTTTGTGGAACAAAGTTCGAAGTTCCAAGGAAGAAGTTCCAAGTTCCAACAAAAGGCAGGGAAGCCAAAAACACCTTCCCTCCTGCCCTTTTTGGCACTTGGGACTTGGATCTTGGAACTTCACACCAGCCCGTCCTTCCGCGCCTGCTTCCAGTAAGCATATTCGGAGCGGTTGAAGTCGATGTACTCGGGCGAAAGATCGCTGGAATACATCACATAATCCGCGTCGCCCTGGTTGAGATGGATCTCGATCCGGAACTCCGGTTTCGCCGCGATATCGCGGAGCTCGTCCATCGCCGTGGGTGCCTGCAGCCCGCCGAGGCACGCGGGCTTGCCATCGTAAAAGATGTCCACCAGCTCCTCGCGGATGCGCGCACGCGAGTAGCCGACCGCATGGAGGACGCGGCCCCAGTTCGGGTCGCCGCCGTTCCAGGAGGACTTCACCAGCGCCGACTTGCACACGGCCTCCGCGACCAGCTTGGCATCGGAATAAGTCCGCGCGCCCTTCACCTCGACCGTCACGAACTTCGTCACGCGCTCGCCGTCCTTCACGACCGCCTGCGCGAGTTCCAGCATCACCCAATGCAGCGCGGAGCGGAACTGGCGGCAAAGCGAGCTGCCGCGCCGGATCGGCGGCATGCCGGAGCGACCGTTGGCCAACACGATCACGGTGTCGTTCGTGCTCATGTCACCGTCGATCGTGATCCGGTTGAAGCTATCGTCCACACATTCCAGCGCCGCCTTGCGCAGCGCTTCGCGGGGCACGTTTGCATCGGTGGTGATGAAACAGAGCATGGTGGCCATGCTCGGGGAAATCATCCCGGCTCCCTTCACGCAGCCGCCGATGCGGACGCGGTTACCCCCCATGTCAAAAGAGATCGCGATCTCCTTGTGGTGGGTGTCGCTGGTGATGATGGCCCTTGCAACATCGCTCCCCTTCCCCGAGTCGAGTCCCTCGACCAACTCGTCGATACGCGGTTCGATCCGGACCATCGGCATCGGCAAGCCGATCACCCCCGTGGAACAAACCCCGACTTCCGCCCGCTTCAAGCCGAGGGACTTGGCCACACCGTTGCACATCAGCTTGGCATCGTGGATGCCTTGGACACCGGTGCAGGCATTCGCATTGCCGCTGTTCGCGATCACCGCGCGCAGGTCCCCTTGGCGGAGGTGGGCCTGCGAAAGCTTCACCGGCGCGGCTTTCACGCGGTTCGTGGTGAAGGTACCGGCGGAGCTGCAAGGGTGCTCCGAATAGATCAGCGCCAGATCAAGCCTGTCGGCGGCCGGGTTCTTGATCCCGCAGGAAATGGCGGAGCAGCGGAATCCGCGGGGCGCTCCGACGCCGCCTTTGATCCGGGTGACGGGAAAGTCCATGACTGGGTTTGCAAGGGTGGGGAGGTGACGCTGCACAAAACTCAGGCGGTTTGCAACCCGGCTGTCTCGCCAAGGCCGAAGATGAGGTTGAATGACTGTACCGCCTGCGAGCCGGCACCCTTGCCAAGGTTGTCCTCCGCACTCGTCAAGATAACCCGTCCGGTGCGCGCATCGTGGTGCCAGCCGATGTCGATGAAGTTCGTCCGCGTCACATTCTTCGTGTCCGCGCAAACACCCGCGCCGAGCAAGCGCACGAAGGGCGCGTCCGCATACGCGGCCTCCAGCGCCTCGCCGACGGCCGCAAGGCCGACTCCCGGTCGGAGCTTGGCCGTGGTGGTGGTGGCGATCCCCGAATTCACCGGGATGAGATGCGGGACGAAAGTGATCACCACCTTCTCCCCCGCAGCGAGCGAGAGTTCCTGTTCGATCTCCGAAAGGTGGCGGTGCTTCGGCAGCCCATAGGCGCGGGCGCTCTCGTTGCACTCGCAGAAGAGCAGCGAGAGGTCCGCCTTCCGCCCGGCACCACTCACGCCGCTCATCGAATTCGCGACGATGGTATCCGTATCGATCAGCCCTGCCTTCACCAAGGGCAGGAGCGGCAAGAGGATGCTGGTGGGATAGCAGCCGGGCGAGGCCACCAGATCGGCCTTGCGGATCTCCTCCCCACGGATCTCCGGGAGCCCGTACACCGCCTGTTTGAGAAGCGCCGGTGCGGGATGAGGATGATCGTAAAACTCCTGGTAAACCGCCGCATCCCGCAGCCGGAAGTCCGCGCTCAGGTCGATCACCTTCAGGCCCCGCTGCAAAAGAGCGCTGGCGATTTCCGCGGCCACGCCGTGTGGCAGCGCGAGGAACGCGGCTTTCGCCCCCGTCGCGGCGATGGCATCGGCATCCGGTTCGATGAACGCGAGATCGGCTCCCGGCAGCTTGCGGAAGCGCGGGAAAACGGCGGAAAGCGGCTTCCCGGCCTCCTGGCGGGATGTCGCGGCGACCAGGTCGACATTCGGATGCACGAGCAACAGGCGCAGCAACTCCTGCCCTGTGTATCCGCTCGCCCCCACGATGGCTGTTTTGATCCGCTCCATGGCGGGCGGAAAATGCACGATTTTCAGGGCTTGCCAACCGCGATCTACCCTGATTCCCTGCCCGCCCGTCGCCGCAGAAGGTAAACGGGCTGTAGCGCAGTCTGGTAGCGCACCTGCCTGGGGGGCAGGGGGTCGTGGGTTCGAATCCCGCCAGCCCGACCACTTCGTGAAGTTCGAAGTGAGAAATTCCAAGTGCCAAGGAGGCCTCAATTCACCCCGCAACGTAGCTGGCGGGATGAGAGCGCGGCAGGAGCGAGCGACTTCATCTATTGCGAAGCGAAACTGGCACAGACCCGCAGGGTCAACCGTTTCGAGCGCAGCGAGAGGGTTTGAATGCAGGCGGGAGCGCTAGCGACGTCGCTTCATCGGCGCAGCCGCAACCCGGCATGGCCTGGAGGGCAATCCCGCCAGAGAAACGTACGGTGACCTCCCCGGGCAGACCAACAGCTCCGTCCTGACTTGGGCGGGGAAGCTCCCTAAAGGCCCAATTTCAAGTTGCCGCCTCCCACCCCCGCAACTATCCCGAAGGACCATGCTCCGCACCCTCCTTCTCTCCGCCTGCTTCCTGTCCACGTCGCCCGCCGATACCTTCGTCAATCCCATCGCGGAAGGGGCGGACCCCTGCGTCATCCGCCATGGCGAGAAGTACATCTGGTGCCAGTCGGCGGGAAACCGCGGCGTGACCTTGTGGATCTCGGATCGCCTGACTTCGCTCGGCACTCCCCGCGTGGTGTGGAAAGCTCCGGAAACCGGCCCGTACTCGAGGGAAGTGTGGGCGCCGGAACTCCAGTTCATCGACGGCAAGTTCTACATCTATGTCGCCGCCTCGGACGGGAACAATGCGAACCATCTGGCCTACGCCTTGGAGTCCGAGGGCTCCGATCCGCTCGGTCCCTACAAGTTCCACGGTCCTTTCGCGACCGGCGAGGGTGCCGACGGAAAGTCCCCGAACATCTGGGCCATCGACATGGTCGCCTTCAAATCCGGCGGCAAGCTCTACGCAGTCTGGTCCGGCTGGGACAAACCGGGCAGTGACAACCAGTACCTCTACATTGCACCGATGAAGTCGCCGGTGGAACTCGCCGGCCCGCGCGTGCAGCTCGCGAAGAACGACACCTACCTCTGGGAGCGCACGGAAGAGAAGGAGAGCTCCCGCGGCCTCGCGGAAGGCCCGCAGATCCTGGAGCATGACGGCCGCACCTTCCTGGTCTATTCCACCGCCGCCTCCTGGCTGCCGACCTACAAGCTCGGAATCATGGAGTTGACCGGCAAGGATCCGCTGGATCCCGCCTCGTGGGAAAAGCATCCCGAGCCTGCCTTCCGCGGAAATGACAGCACCTTCGGCACGGGACACGGCGGCTTCGTGAAAAGCCCGGACGGCAAGGAATGGTGGCACGTCTATCACGCCAAGCGCGACCGCGGCGGCAACTGGAAGCGCTCCATCTTCGTCCAGCCCTTCACCTTCAAGTCGGGCTTCCCGGACTTCGGCCAACCCGTCGCTCCCGGCTCGTCCATCGAGCGCCCATCGGGAGAGAAGATGCCGTCTCCCAAGCTCCCGCTCTCGATCTCCTTCCGCAGCGAAAAGGATCTGGCCCCCTTCTCCTACTACGGGCACCAGCAGTTCCTCGCCGTGACGACGGATGGCGTCGAGCTCGGTGTCGTGCCGAAGGACCCGGTGAACGACTATCGCAGCGGCGAAAAGCTGGTTCTGGATGGCGGCGAGTTCTCGGATTTCAAGGCCAGCACCCGGATCTCCTTCGTGAAGGGCGACCGCGATGCGGGCCTGTTGTTCCGCATGAAGGACCCGTCCGTGGGCTTCGATGCACAGCGCGGCTACTTCGCGGGAATCATCCCCGGTACGAAGACCGTCGTACTTGGAAAAACGGATGGCTCGGACTGGAAGGAGATCGCACGTGCACCGGTCACCTGCGACACCTCGAAACCCGTCGATTTGAGTGTCGCCGCCAAGGGCTCCGGATTCACCGTCACGCTCGATGGCAAGGTGGTCCTAACCGCCAAGGACGACACCTATCCGAGGGGCACCGTGGGCCTCCGTGTCGTGGATACCCATGCCCGCTTCGAAAGCGTGGAATTGAAAGCGATCGAATAAGTAGCATTTTAGCCCCAGATCCCGAAAGGCAACTCGAGCGGCAGGCAGCTTGGATCGATCGGCCCTCCGCTGGGAGGCAGCAAGACCCGCCCCGCCTTCGCGGCGTAGGTCTCGATCTGATCGCGCTGATCCGTCCAGAATTCCTGCTCCGGAAGTGAGGCGGAGGGTGCCATCGCGTCGAGAAGGGCGAGCAGTTCCGCCGCTTCTCCCCGCGCTGCGTTCCCGAATAGCGCCCAAGCCCGGGCAACGTTCGGCAATGCCAATGACAAGCCAAGCGGCGTTGCCGCCCTGATCAGGCCGCAGGGGTAACGGTGAATGGGCGAATCCGGGCAAGCGACCCGATACACACACCGCGCGAGCACTCCGAAGACATGGCGGAAACCGGGAGATAGCGGGCCGATCCCGCCGCTTTGCCGCTGCATCTGGAGTTGCAACCGGCCCGATGCCACCCGGCCCTCAAGCCACCACGGCTGTCCGATCCAAACACCCGCGCGATTGAACGGAGGCCGGTGCTGGAGGAGCAACTCGCTCTCGCGCGCGACGGCTCCCGAGGGCGAACCGCAGATCTCCCACTCGATCCGATGGATGCGCGAAACCAGCCGCAGCGTCCGTTTCGGATGCCGACCTTCCACCACATGCCGGTAACTCCCTATCCGCCCCCGCAGGCTGGCCGACTGACCGATATAGAGGAGCTTTCCCACCGCATCGGAAAAGAAGTACACTCCCGGTTGCTCCGGGAGCGCTGCGAAGAATTCCCGCCCGAACCGCTGCGTCAGGACGTTCTCCAAGGAGAACAGCCCCGGCTGCTTGGAACGGGCGAGGTTCGGGTTCGGGCTCATGCAAGGAAGGCCAGCTTAGCAAACGCCAGCCGACGGCCAATCCGCTTCCCTCCGCACTTCGCAAACCCTGCACGATTGCGCCATCCCACGACCAGAACATACACTTGGAAACCACGGGCAGGGACGTTTGTGAAGAACCGGCTCTTCCTTCGGCCAATGGCGGGATCGGGGCTGGACCTTTCCTCCACGAGAAGGCTTTCCAAGCCGGTGGCGGGACTTGTATGATTCCCAAACGGACGACCTTTGTTATGAAGCCCTTTCCGATCCTCGCACTGGCTCTCGGCCTCTCGGCCACCCTTCCGACTTCCTCTCTCGCCCAAGCCGCGGCGGCCCCGAAGCATCGTTTCGAAATCGGCGAAACGGACCTTCTGCTTGATGGCGAGCGGCTGCAGATCCGTTGCGGCGAACTCCACTTCGCCCGCGTGCCGAAGGAGTATTGGCGGCACCGCCTGCAGCTCTGCAAGGCGATGGGCCTGAATGCCGTCTGCGCCTATCTTTTTTGGAATCTCCACGAATTCGAGCAAGGCGAATACAACTGGGAGGGCCAGGCGGATGCGGCCGAGTTCTGCCGCCTCGCGCAGGAAGAAGGCCTCTGGGTGATCCTGCGCCCCGGTCCCTATGCGTGTGCCGAGTGGGATGGCGGCGGCCTTCCCTGGTGGCTGCTGAAGAAGCCGGACATCGCGCTGCGTTCGCAGGACCCCGACTTCATGGCCGCGAGCAAGGCGTGGCTCGCGGAAGTCGGCCGCGTGCTGGGACCGCTCCAGGTGACCAAAGGCGGACCGATCCTGATGGCGCAGGTGGAAAACGAATACGGCTTCTACGGCAAGGACGCCGAATACATGGGCCGCATGCGCCAGGCCATGATCGATGCGGGCTTTGATATCCCGCTCTTCGCCTGCAATCCGACCGGCAACCTCAAGAACGGCCGCCGCGATGATCTCTTCAACGTGGTGAACTTCGGCAGCGATCCCGCGAACGGTTTCAAGAAGCTGCGCGAGGTGCAGCCGACCGGACCGCTGATGTGCGGTGAGTTCTATCCGGGATGGTTCGATACGTGGGGCGCACCGCATCACCTCGACAAGACCGACA
>CBFGPU010000142.1:0-6546 GCA_965650715.1 uncultured Haloferula sp.
GAGGCAGGACGGGTTCGGGAGGCAGGACGGGTTCGGGAGGCAGGACCGGTTCGGGAGGCAGGACGGGTTCGGGAGGCAGGACGGGTTCGGGAGGCAGGACGGGTTCGGGAGGCAGGACCGGTTCGGGAGGCAGGACGGGTTCGGGAGGCAGGACGGGTTCGGGAGGCAGGACGGGTTCGGGAGGCAGGACCGGTTCGGGTGGCAGGACGGGTTCGGGAGGCAGGACCGGCGGCGTCGGAATCGGCCCCTGAGATCGGGGAGCCGGCTTCACGAAGGGATTGAAGGGATCATCCGCTCGCGAACGTGCTTGCACGGTCTTGGCAGGCGGCTCGCCCGTTGGATGAAGATCGTCCGCCCGGCGTGCTGCCAATCCCCGCACCGGATCCGGACCAATGATCTCCCGCGCGCACCGCGGACAAGGTCCGCCATAGGCCGTCGCCGATGGCGGCACGCTGAGGGTGATCCCGCAGGCAGGGCAGTGGAATTGGATCACATCGGCCATCAAGGAATCGCGCGGCACCCTTCTGCCACGGACAGATCGCCCTGTCGATCCGCTCAGCCTTGGAAAACAGCGATTTCCACGGTCGTGCAGGCATGAGGGGCAGCCAGATGGGCCATATACCGCTCGAGGAGAGGATGCTTCAGACGCCTGACCCCGAAGGGCAACAGCCGCGGATGCGGTACCGTGGGATCCGCCAGCGATACCGTTTCCGGCGCGAGCGACATCCCCGTGCCCAATGCCTTGAGCAACGCTTCCTTCCGTGTCCAGAGGTCCAACAAGGCGGCCCCCCGCAGTTCTTCATCGCTCGGAAGGCCCGAAATCTCCTCGGGATGGCAGAAGCTCGCCTCGCAGCCCAGCAGGCTGTTTCCGCGGTCGGCCGGTTCGATGTCGATCCCGACCGGTCCCTCCGCGCAGAGCGCGACCAGTGCGAGATTCCGGCAGTGCGAGAGATTGAAGTGCAGTCCGCCGTGCGGCGCGGCCAGGGCAGGCTTCCCGAATTCCCCCGTCTCCAGCACCAGTTCTGCCGGCGTGGAGTCCAGAGCCGCACCTAAAATCATTCGCAAGGCCGTCCGGCAGGCCCGCCAAAGGACCGCGTCCTTCTCGAAACGGAAGCGCGCGGCCACTTCCTGTTCGGAGGCCGTCAGAATACCGATGTCGCCGATGCCGGCGGGATCGACGACATGCACGATCACCGACCCGGAAGCGGGATACTTGTTGGCCACGCCGTCATCAGGCCCGGATCGTGGGAATTTTCAAGGATCCGGTCAGCTCACCTCGATCACCAATGCCGTCGTGTTGTCCCGGCCGGAATCCGCGACGGCTTCTTTTACAAGCGTTTCGGCGCACAGGTGCTTGCGTGCCAATTCGTTGAGCCGCCGGTCCCAGAGCCCGTCCACCAGCCCGTCGGAGCAGATCAGGAAGCGGTCCCCGGGTTGGCAGCTCACCCGGCCGACATGCGGATCGATCTTGTGCTCGCCGCCGCCGAGCACCTGTGAGAGCGAGCTCCGCCCCGGATGCACCCGCGCTTGGCGCTCGTTGATCTTCCCGGTCCGGCGCAGCCAGCCCACGTGCGAATGGTCGTGGGTGAGTTGCAGCATTTCGCCCTCCTTTGGCAGGTAGTAAATCCGGCTGTCGCCGATGTGGCAAAACCACATCGAGCCCGGCATGAACCAGCACAGGCTGAGGGTGGCGCCCATCCCGTGGCATTCCGGATAGTACCGGCCTAGATCCGTGATCGATTGGTGGATGCGCTCGAAAAGTTCCCGCAGGATATCGCCGACGCCCGCCTCCAGATGCTGGGCCGCCATTCCGAAACTCGGTGGTAGCAGCCGTGTGATCTTCTCCACCGCGATTTTGCTCGCGAATTCGCCGGATTTCGCCCCCCCCATGCCGTCGCTCACGGCGAAAACGAAGTCGGATTCTCCCATGCTCCCGCCGCCCGTTTTCCCGAGGTAGCGGATTTCACGGGCATCGAAGTTCAGGGCCAGGAAGGCATCCTCGTTGTTGGTCCTGAAGCGGCCCACGTGGGTCATCCCGGACCAGTTGATGGACAAGGGATAATGGGGTTTTTCGGGGTCGTCCGGCGTCACGTTCTACGGGGATCTTGGGCGGGTGCCCGCGACCCGGCAAAAAGAAAATGTCGGACCGCACTTGTCCCTTGGCCTGTGAACTGCTTTTTGGTCCGCGCGGAGCAGCGAGCGCGGAGACGCGCGACCTGCTCCGAAATCATCCGCACTATCCACGCGATCCGAAGTCACAACCTAGCAAAACGATGCCCAAGTTCAAATTGGAGTATATCTGGCTCGACGGTTACACCCCCGTTCCGAACCTCCGCAGCAAGACCCAACTGAAGGATTTCGATTCCTTCCCGACCCTCGAGCAGCTCCCGAACTGGGGCTTCGACGGCTCCTCCACCCAGCAGGCCGAGGGCCGCAGCTCGGATTGCGTGCTCAAGCCCGTGGCCGTGTATCCGGATGGCAGCCGCAACAACGGCGCACTCGTGATGTGCGAGGTCATGATGCCCGACGGCGTCACCCCGCATCCGTCCAACAGCCGCGCCACCATCCTCGATGACCCGGACACCTGGTTCGGCTTCGAGCAGGAATACTTCCTCTGGGAAGACGGCGCTCCCCTCGGTTTCCCGAAGGGCGGCTACCCCGGTCCCCAAGGTCCCTACTACTGCGGTGTCGGCTACAGCAACGTCGGCGATGTCGCCCGTCAGATCGTCGAGGAGCACCTCGAGCTCTGCCTTGAAGCCGGCATCAACCACGAAGGCATCAACGCCGAGGTGGCCAAGGGCCAGTGGGAATTCCAGATCTTCGGCAAGGGCTCGAAGACCTGCGCCGACCAGATCTGGGTCGCCCGCTACATCCTCCTCCGCCTTTGCGAAAGCTACGGCGTGGACATCAACTTCCACTGCAAGCCGCTCGGTTCGGAACTCGACTGGAACGGCTCCGGCATGCACTGCAACTTCTCCACGAAGTACATGCGCGAAACCGGCGGCAAGGAGTACTTCGAAGCTCTCATGGCGGCCTTCGCCAAGAACCTCGACGAACACATCGCCGTGTACGGCCCCGACAACCACATGCGCCTCACCGGCCTGCACGAAACGCAGTCGATCGACAAGTTCACCTACGGCATCGCCGACCGCGGTTCCTCGGTGCGCGTCCCGCACAGCTTCATCAACGCCGGCTACAAGGGTTACCTTGAAGACCGCCGTCCGAACTCGCAGGGCGACCCGTACCAGATCGCCAGCCGCGTGCTCAAGACGATCTCGGAAGTTCCGCTTCCCTGAGATCCGGTGCCACAGCCGAATCCTTCAAGGAGGTCGTCCGGGAAACCGGACGACCTTTTTTCATGCCTTGGGACGATGCTTCCCCGGTCGATATGGAACATTCGACTCGCAGGCTAGCCGACGCTCGACGAGGAAGGATTTTTCGGCCGCCACCCCCGTGAGCTCGATCGCCTTGCCGAAGCTGGCGGCTGCCTCCTGCCGGCGGTCCATGCGCTCCTCGAAGTCGCCGACGACGGCGTGGAACAAGTAGTAGGTTTCAAGCTGCTCGGGCTTGGCGATGGAACGCAACGCCTTCATCCCGGCTTCCGCGCCGTGGACATTCGCGACGGCCACCGCGCGGTTGAGGGCGACCACCGGCGAGTCGCTGATCTCCAGCCAACGGTCGTAGTGTTTCAGAATCCGCTCCCAGTTGGTGGAGCGGTAGTCCGGTGCGGTGCAGTGGCAGGCCGCGATGCCCGCCTGGAGGTGATATTCACTGATCTCCTCGCCCCGGGATGCCTGCGAGAGATGCCAGAGCCCGGCGGAGATCAAGGTGGCGTCCCAGGCACTGCGGTCCTGATCCATCAGGCGCAGGATGTTGCCCTCGCGGTCCTGCCGTGCCGGGATCCGCGCGGCATCGAGCAGCATCAGGGAGAGCAAGGCATGGGTGCGGGGATGGTCCGCGGCCGGATGCGCTGCCAGGAGTCCGCCGAGGCGGATCGCTTCGCGGCACAGTTCCTCCTTCACCACCAGGTCGCCGCTTGATGCCTTGTAGCCTTCGTTGAAAAGCAGGTAGAGCACTTGAAGCACGCCATCGAGACGGGGCCCGAGTTCGGCCCCGGAGGGAATCTCGAAAGGGATGCGCTGGTCCTGGATCCGCTGCTTGGCGCGGGTGAGACGCTTTGCGATCGCAGCCTCGCTGCTCAGGAAAGCGGTCGCGATTTCCGCGATGCCGAAGGCGCAGAGTGTCTTCAGCGCGAGGACGGTTTGATCCTCGAGCGAGATCGCCGGATGGCAGCAGGCGAAGATCAAGCGCAGGCGGTCGTCGCGGATCTCGTCGTCGAATTGCGGGGCGTCGCCTTCGTCCGGAAGGGCTTCGAGCGAGGCGGCAATCTCCGGTTGCTTCTCGTTGAAGAGCTTTTCGCGGCGGATCAGATCGAGCGCACGGTTCTTCGCCGTTTGCATCAGCCATGCCGCCGGATTCGCGGGCACGCCGTAGTAGGGCCAGGTCTGGAGCGCGCGGATCATCGCCTCCTGCACCACATCCTCGGCAAGCTGGAGACGATGGATCCCGAAAATCCCCGTGAGCGTGGACACGAGCTTGCCCGCCTCATGGCGGAAAAGGTGCTCGGTCAGCTTGGGGATCTCCGGATTCTGGACAGGCGGCACGCTCACCGGATCAGGCCATCGCGTGTTGGCTCGCCTCGTCCACCATCCGGGCGGCGGGGCAAGCGGGCGCAACCGGGCGCACTTCGACCGTGAGGCCGTAGGGAAGGGCGGGGCAATCCTTCGCGATCGCCAGCGCTTCCTCCATCGTATTGACTTTGAGGAGGAAGAAACCGCCGATCGATTCCTTGGCTTCAGCGAAGGGGCCGTCGGCAACCGAGCGGGCTTTCCCCGACACCACGGCACCCTCGTTCTCGAGTGGATTTGCGGCGGCGAGTTTGTCCTGTTCGCCCAGACGGTCGAACCACGCGCTCCAGTCACCCATCACCCGCTGGATCTCCTCGGGCGAGAGTTGCATGTGCCAGTCGGTCCCGCGGAAGAGGAGCAGGTAGCCGTTCGGATTGGTGTAGCTGTTCATGATGCTGCTGTAGGTTGGATGAGCTTACGGCGATCACGCCGAATATTGGAAGACGCCTTTCTGGCTTTGCATGTCGAGGGGTACGGAGATGTGTTCGTGGACCACTTTCCAGTCATCGCCGCGCTTCCGGAAGCACACGGTGACGCGGATCCATGATTCCTCTTCCTTGCCCTCGGTGTTTGGCCCTGTCATGCGGTTCAGCGAGCGGCAGAAGGCGACATCGTCGCCGGCCACCACATCGAGTTCCTTGATCTCGTAGCTCGCCGGGCCGTCTTTGCAGCAGGCGAACCAGGTTTCGTAGTTCTTCCGATAGGCGGCGGCACCGGACACCTTCGTTGGTGTGAAGAGATCGTAGGCGATCACGTCGTCGGCATAGCAGGCCATCACCGCCGCGGCATCGCGGGCATGCACGGCTTCCAGCCATTGCTGCGCGAGATCGCGGATCTGCTCTTCATTGGTTTTCTCCAAGGTCTTCATGAGATGGTCGGGTTGGATGATGGTTTGCGCCGGAGCAGCAGGCGGATTGCGAGGAAAGCGAGCGAGACGCAGCAGAGGGCGATGAGGACCGTGCGCAAGCCGGATGCCGCGGGAACCGACAGGCCTAGTCCGGTAGCCGCGGCCACGTAGCCCGCGAGGCAGACCGGGCATTTCGGCATCAGCACCAGAAGGCCACCGGGGACCAGCCATGCCGCCACGCCGCGGCTTTTCCGGGCGGCACCGCGCCGTTTGACGCAACAGGCGTTCATGCCCCGGCCTCCTTCCCGCAGTTGCAACTTCCTCCCTCCGTGGTGTCGTACCGGTCGTGGAATTGCACCCAGTTCATGGTGCTCTCCTCGTTCCGTCCCTTCGGCGTGAGGTCCATGAACATGAAGGTCGTCAGCACCTCCTCGCCGCCCCGCGCATAGCAAGAGTAGGTATGGAAGACCTCGCCCTTCTCGTTCTTGTAAAAGACGCTGATTCCGTGCGATTCACCGGTATCGGTCTCGGGAGCGAAGTTGTAGAACGCCTGACCTTTCGCGACCTGTTCCTCGGTGAAGGATACGCCGAAGTCGTAGTTGAAGTCGCTGCCGTTCGACGAAACCCAAGGGAACTTCCAGCCCATGCGTTTCTTGAAGGGCGCGAACTCCGCCAGCGGTGCCCGCGATACCGCCGCGAAGGCGATGTCGCGGTGCTCGAAATGCTGCCGGGCGCTGTCCACGTGGTCGCAGAGGAAGGAGCAGCCGCCGCAGCCTTCTTCCCAGCCGGGGCCGAACATGAAATGGTAGATGATCAACTGGCTCCGGCCCCGGAACAGGTCCGCCAGGCCGACCTTCCCGCCGGGTCCTTCGAAGACGTAGTCCTTGTCGATCTTCACCCACGGGAGTTCGCGCCGCAGCGCGGCGATCCGGTCGCGCTCCCGGTAGTGGTCCTTCTCCTTTCTCAGCAGCGTTTTTCGCGCCGCGAGCCACTCCTCCCGCGTTACCACCC
>CBFGPU010000143.1:0-6541 GCA_965650715.1 uncultured Haloferula sp.
CCATCGCTCGGTGGCGGACATCGTGCGCGCGGCGGTACAGGAAGACGTCGCGGCGATAGGCATCTCCAGCTACAACGGCGGTCACATCGAATTCTTCCGCGAGGTGGCGCGGGGCCTGCGGGAGAAAGGGCGGCCCGAGATCGGGCTCTTCGGCGGCGGTGGCGGCACCATCACGCCGGCCGATGCCGCCCGCATGCACGAAGAGGGTACCGACAGGATTTTCCTGCCCGGCTCAAGCTTCGATGAAATGACGGGCTACATCCGCAGCCGCTTCACGCGGACCGTGGAAGCGCCGCCGGCCGTGGCATCTCCCGGCGATCCGCTGGTGCTCGCACGACGGATCACCTGCTTGGAAGAAGGCGTGGATCCGGGCCAGCCGGCACCGCCGCGGGGCAAGGTGCCGGTCCTCGGCATCACCGGCCCGGGCGGAGCGGGCAAGACCACTTTGATCGATGAACTCGTGCGCCAGTATCTGGAGAGGTACCCGCGACATCGCGTCGGCATCCTCTCCCACGATCCGAGCACCTTGCAAGCGGGGGCGCTGCTAGGCGACCGGGCGACGATGGTTTACGCGCAGGACGACCGGGTCTTCCTCCGCAGCATGGCGACGCGGGGCAGGCAGGGCGGGCTCTCCCCTGCAACCGAACCGGCGCTCGCCTGGATGTCCTCCACGGAAGCCGGCTTCGATCTGGTCATCGTCGAGACGGTGGGCATCGGCCAGGAAGCGCTCCCCTTCCCCGAAGGCATGGTGGATCTGCGCGTGCTGGTGATGAACACCGACTACGGCGCGCGCCTCCAGTTGCAGAAGATCCTGATGCTGGAAGCCTCCGATATCGTGGTGGCCAACAAGCACGACCGCCCGGGTAGCGCCACGGCAGTGGCGGAGATCCGGCAGCACCTCGATGCCTTTGCACCCGGGAAGCCGCTCGTGCCGACCGTGGCCAGCCGCCATGCCGATCCGGGCGTCGCGCACTTGCTTGGACTCCTTCCCGCGCCATCGCCATGAACGCCCTCGCCGACATCGTGCGCGCCGTCCGCCGCTTCAATGCCGCGGTGGAAGAACGGGTGGCCGAAGCGCGGCGCGACCCTGCGGCGGGCGAGGCCTTGCTCGCCCGCTGGCGCGGGATCCAGGCGCGGGTACCGCGGACGGAAACGCCCACCGGATTGTTGCTGCCGCGGCTCGCCTTGCCCGAGTTGGACGAGCCGGGCGCCATCGCCCGTTTCCTTCATGGTGAAGGATTGCCCGGGGAGTTTCCCTTCCTTTCCTCCGCTTATCCGGAACTCTATCTCGATCCGCTCGATGCCGGGGGACAAGCGGACGCTGCAGCGCGCGCGGAGGAGCCAACCCGGCTTTTCGCCGGTCTCGGCCTGGCGGAGGATACGAACGAGCGCTTCCACCTGCTCACCAAGAACCAGCGCTCGCACCGGATGAGCACGGCCTTCGATGGCCCTACACTTTACGGCATGGACAGCGACGAGCCGGGAGTCTTCGGCAAGATCGGCGAAGGCGGCGTGGCCATCGACACGGTGGAGGACATGGAGAAACTGTATGCGGGCTTTGACCTGACCGCGCCCGCGACCTCGGTCTCGATGACCATCAACGGCCCCGCGCCGACCATCCTCGCGATGTTCGTGGCGGCGGCCAAGCGGCGCTTCGGGCCGGACGCGGCGGCGCGCCTGCGCGGCACCGTGCAGGCCGACATCCTCAAGGAAGTCCAGGCACAGAACGAGGTGCTGTTCCCGGTGGAGGCCTCGCTGCGGTTTCTGTTAGACATGTGCGTCCACTGCGTGGGGCGGATGCCCAAATGGTATCCGGTATCGATTAGCGGCTACCACATTTCCCAAGCCGGGGCCACGCCGGTGCAGCAGGCCGCCTTTACGTTGTCGAACGGCTTCTCCTACGTGGCGATGCTCCGCGACCGCGGCCTGGCGGTGGATGCGTTCGCGCCGCGGCTGTCGTTCTTCCTCGACTGCTCGCTGGACGTCGAGTTCCTCGCCCTCGCCCGGGTCTGCCGGAAACTGTGGGCGATCGGCATGCGCGACGTGTTCGGTGCTTCCCCGCAAGGCCAGCTTTTCAAGCTCCACACCCAGACCAGCGGGCGCTCCCTGGTTTCCGCCGAGTACAAGAACAACCTCACCCGCACCGCAATCGAGCTGATGCTCGCCTGCGTGAACGCGACGAACTCGTGCCACAGCAACAGCGCCGACGAACCTTTCACCACGCCCGGCGAAGAGTATGCCCGGCTCGCTTCGCACTCCCAATCGATCCTGCTCGAAGAGAGCGGCTTGTTCCGCCACACCATGAACCTGCTCGCCGGATCGCCCGGGATGAAACAGGTCGAGCGGGTCGTGGAGGACGCGATCCTCGCCGAGTTCGAGACCATCGCCCGGCTCGGCGGCGTGCTCGAAGCGGTGGAGCAGCGCTACCAGCGCTCGTGCATCCAGGCCGCCGGCTACCGTTACGAGCGGCAGATCCTCGATGGCACGCGACCGGTGATCGGGGTCAACCGCTATCGCAGCGGTGCCCCGCCGCCGGAACCGCGGCTGGTGAGGATCCCCGACGAGCGGAAGCGCGAGCAGATCGCGAGGCTAGGCGGGTTCAAGGAGAGGAATCGCGAGGCCGCGCCCGTGGCGCTGGAACGTCTGACCCGGGTCGTCCGCGAGGGGGGGACTGTTTTCACCGAGCTCTTGGAAACGGTGGAGTGCTGCTCCCTGGGGCAGATCACACGGGCGCTGCAGGATACGGTGGGCAGGTTCCGGCCTTTGGTCTGAGGGATGGCCGGTCGCGTCAGCACGTCGGCCGCGCCGGAGCCTTGCGGATCCCTCTCCGACAGCGGAGCGGTCGGCTACCCTGGACCGGCGGCTGGCGAGGACTTTCACACGCCGGCGGCGTGCGCCACTTTACCACTCGATGCCGACGCCTTCCTCGGGAATGAGGATGCGCTCGGAGATGCCCAGGCGGTCGGCTTCCATGAGGAGGCGCTCGACGGGTTCCTCGATCGGCTCGTTGCCGAGGGGGAAGGTACCGTAGTGCATGGGGATCATCACCTTCGCCCCGAGTTCGGCGAAGGCACGGACGGCCTCCTCCGGGTTCATGTGGACATCGCGGCCGCTGGGAGCCTCGTAGGCACCGATGGGCATGAGGGCGACGTCGATATTCTCGTGGCGGCGGCCGATCTCGGCGAAGCCGTCGAACCAGGCGCTGTCCCCGCAGTGGAAGACGCTCTTGCCGCCGGACTCGATCAGGTAACCGCCGTAGTCGCGATGGGTATCGTGAAGGTAACGCGCGCCCCAATGGTGGCTTGGGGTGTGGACCACGTTCATGCTGTTGTACTCGATGGTTTCCCAGACCTTCATTTCGTGGACGGCGGGGAAACCGAGGCGGCGGACGAGACTCGCGCTGCCACGGGGGACGACGATGCCGCCGCGGGATTGGAGTACCTTGAGGCTCGGCTTGTGGAGGTGATCGAAATGGGCGTGGCTGACAAGGACCAGGTCGAGTTCCGGGATGGACTCAAGCGGGAGGCCGGGCTCGCGGAGGCGCTTCACGAAACCGTGCCAACGGGCCCAATTCGGATCGACGATGACCGAGTGGTCGGCGAACTGGAGCAGGAAGGAAGCATGGCCGATCCAGGTGACACGGACGAGACCGGGGTCCGGCACGGTGAGCACGGGATCCTGTGCGAGGCCGCCACGCTTCTGGAACATTCCGGGGACGATCCTGTGGCGGAAGAACTTGTAGTTCCGCCCGGGCCAGCCTCTTTGCGGGAGGAGGCCTGAATAATGGGCGCTAACCTGGCCGGTCTTCGGATAGTCTGGTTTCCTTAACATGAACGGGCCAAAGTAGCGTGGTTACGCGGTCACGCGACCGCTTCTTGATAGGATTTCGAGATCCGCTCCGCCCAGCGTCTGGCACGCTCGCCGAAGGTGAAGCCGTCGTCCGCATAAAGCACTCCGCGCGAGACATTAATGACATCCGGTGCGGTGCGGGCGGCGGCGGCGAGCTCGGCCAGATCCCCCCCTTGGGCCCCGAGGCCGGGGACCAGCAGCGGGGCGTCCGGGATGCGTTGCAAAACGCCCGCGGCATTGGTGAGACCGACAACGTAGCCCACGTCGGTGGGCAGCCCGGCGGCGCGTTCGCCGAGGGCGGTGACGAGTTCGAAGATCGAGCGTCCGTCGGCAAGGATCTGGCGCTGGAAATCGGCCGAACCGGGGTTCGAGGTGACGGCGAGGAGGTAGATCCCCTTCCCTTCCCAATTCAGGAAGGGCTCGATGGAATCGTAGCCGAGGAAGGGATTGAGCGTGACGGCATCGACCTTCCAATGGGCGAAGTAACTATGCGCGTAGTACTTCTGGGTCTCGCCGATGTCGCTGCGCTTGGCATCGAGGATGACCGGGACCTCCTCCGGCATCGCGGCGAGGAGGTTTTCGAGGATCTCGATCCCGCGCAGGCCCATGGCCTCGAAGTAGGCCATGTTCGGCTTGAAAGCGGCGGCGTGCTGCCAGGTTTCATCAACGACCCGCCTGAGAAAATCCGGAACCGCTTCGATCCCGCCATCTCCGGGCCTGGGGTCGAGGCCAACGCAGAGCCGGGATCCGGTGGTATCGATACGGGCTTGAAGGCGTTCGCGGTAGCGCATGGCCCGGTTTTAGCAGGGCGGGGCCGGGGGGCAATTCCTAGTTGGAAAAGGCGGGTCCGGCGGAGGGGGGGACCTACTCGAGCTTCCAAGTCACTTCGAGCGTGAGACGATCCGCGGCAGGTGCCGTAAACCCGAACATGTGATAGCCCTCGTTCTGTTTCTCGCGCTCGGTCGGGGGCTCGAGGGAGTAGGTTTCCCATGCGCCGCCCGACTTGTCCTTGCGGATAAGGACCAGGCGCTTGCCTGCTTCCTCGAGGAGCACCCGCGCGCCCTCGAACTTCGGCGCGGCCTTGGTGATGACCGCCCAGCGGACGGGCGCGACGGGCTTCACGATGCGATCGGTCAAGATCACGGCCCCATCGGATGGATCGAAGCTCGCGCTACGCAGGACGGAGTCCGCCTGGCCGGCATACGCGGTGGTCAGATCGATCCCGGTCCGGTCCCCGGAAGCCGACAATTCGACCGGGCAACCCTCGCGGGGGGTAGCCTGCCGTTTGCCGCCGATGACCAGGGTGTTGTGCGAGAGATTGGTGAGGCGGAAGTAGTCCCAGCGCTGCTTCCCGAAGTACCCGGGCATGTTGTAATTGTCCTTTCCCATGTCGTGGAACCAGCGGATACCCGCGGCTTCATAAACGAAGACCCCGGCATCGAGGTGGCCGTGGCTTGCGGCACCCGTCCCGCCCTTGATCGCGAGCCATGCGGCATCGGGGGTCCACGCCGTGCGGAAGAAGGCGAAGGCCTGCTCGCCCTGGAAAGCGGCCGAGGTGGCGGTGGCTGTCCCGCGATCATCCTTAGACTCCTCCGGCAGCCAGAGCAGGTGCAAGGGGAAGAAGCGGAGATCATTGGTCGCGCTGGTGCCTGGGCCCTTCTGCAAGGCCCGCTCCAGCAGCCCCCGAACGTGGCGAGCCTGGCCGGGATCCTTGAAGCGCGTGGCGATCCAGCTCTGGGCCGGACTGGGCGTTTCCAAGTAGGGATCGCCATCGGCATAGTTGAAGGAAAGGCGCGTGGGTCCGGTGACGTGGCGCATGAAATCGCCGCTGCGATGGAGAAGTTCGGGAACATCGACGGGCTGGCCGAGGGACTCGCGCGCGGCGAGCAGGAGCACGTGGTAGTTCGTGCCGTAGTGCCAGTAGGCCGGGCCTTCCGGATAGGCGCCGTCGGGCTCGTAGAAGACACGGCAACTTTCCACGAGTTCCTTGCCACGGCGGATGATCGCCTCGCAGCGCGCGGGATCACGCTCGCGGATCGCCTCTGCGGCGAGCGCCATGCCGGTGCCGCAAACCTGCGACCAGTTGTTGTTCGGGCCGACCCACCACTTGGCCTTCGAGTGGCGGGTTTCGATTTCGGGCAAAGCAAGGCGCAGGATGGCGTCTTCGTAGCGGAGCCGCTGCTCCGGCGTGAGGGTGGGATGAAGCCAATCGTAGCCGATCGCGACGGCGCTTGCCATCTCCGCGGTGTCAAGGAAGTGGCGCGGGTTCCAGTCCTTCAGCGCGCACGCGGCGTCCAATTCGCGGATGACCCGCTCGCGGTGCCGTTCATCGCCTGTGGTGCGCCAGACCCACCCGCAGAAAAGCACATGATGCAGGGCGGCGCGCGATTCGGAAAGCAGCCGCACGCCGTCGGGAATGCGGTATTCGCACACACGCTCGGTCAGCACCTTCTCGGCGCGCTTCACGATCTCCGCCTGCAGCTTGGCCGCGAGCGGGTCGTTGGCGATGCGTTGCTTCACGCCCGCCTCGGCGGAGGCGGCAAACAAAAGCCGGGGATGGGGATCGGCCTTCGCCATGACGATGACGGCCAGCAGCACGAAAAGGGTTTTCACAGGAAGCGATACGGAACCCAGTCCCCCGGCCTTGCCAAGCCCGCAATCATCTCCGCCCTGCACGCCCAAGGCTTCCCGG
>CBFGPU010000144.1:0-6516 GCA_965650715.1 uncultured Haloferula sp.
GCGGGGAGATGCTCGAGACAAAGCCTGCGTGTATTCACGATGGCGCGATTCGACTGCTGGGTATCGCCGACCACGTAGAGGCGGAGCCGGATCGTCGCCGCGGCTCGCTCGCCGGCGGCGGCCTCCATCGCCCGTATTGCTTCGTCGACAGCCGTGCTCCGCTTCATCGTGTCTCAGTCCTTGAGCGGCTGGACATCGAGCCCGACGAGGACGCGCTCCACATTCGAGAGGTCGCCGATGATTTTCTTGATCGGCTCGGGAAGGCGGCGGACGAGGGTGGGAACTGCCAGGATCTGGTCGCCCGCGGCGAGCTGCGGGGTTTTCAGCAGATCGATCAATTCGATGCGGTATTGGCCTGCGAGGTGGGTTTCGCAGATGCGCTTGAGATTGTTGAAGGCGGCCAGCGACTTCGAGGTCTGACCGGCAACGTAGAGGCGCAATTGGTAAGCCGGCACGGTGGCGGTGGCGGATGTGGCGGGAGCTTTGGGTTGTTTCATCGCTTTCCTTTCTTGCCGGTGCCCGGCGTGACAGGACTGCCTGCTCGGCGCTGGGCCATCCTCTCGACATTGAGGTGATCATTTTCAACGCGGGAAGCCTCTTCCGCAACGGAGAAGTCCACTTCGGCGGATTCCGCTTCCAAGTCGGCCTGCAAGGCGGCGATCTGGGACTCGATGGCTTTCCGTTTGCTGGCGAACTGGCGGAGCTTGCGGGCGTGATCCTGGTTGCGGAGGCCGGCCTCGGCGAGTTCGCGGGCTTCCTGAGCCACGCGGGAGGTGCCGGTGAGCACGCCATTGGTGCCGAGATAGACGTCGACCAGCGAGATCCCGTGGTCGCTGAGGACAAATTCCCGGACTTGATTCGAGTGGGACATCCCGCGGGCTTTGAGGACGTAAAGGGTGCGGTTGCGCTCGCCGTTCAATTCATGATTCCGGAGCAGCAGCCAGACGTCCATGAGCGAGGAGACGCCGACTTGCGAATCCTCCGGAGCGGAAGTCGCGTCGCCGCCGTCGGTGAGGCTGGTGAAGACCGCGGTGATCTCGAGTTGCTTGAGGTGGTCGATGAGGCGCATCAGCGTGGGCTTCACCTCGGTGTCGTCGCGCTCGAAGCTGAGGTTCGTGATGGGATCCACGACGACGATCTGCGGCTTGAAGGCATTGATGAGATCATGCATCGAGAGCAGGTGCTGCTCCAAGCCCTGCAAGGTGGGTCGGGAGGCGTGGATCTGGAGCAGGCCTTTCTTGAGCCACGGAGTGAGGTCGAGGCCGATGGAGCGCATGTTCCGCACGATCTGGTCGGAGGACTCCTCGTAGGCGAAGAGGATGGCGCGCTCGCCGCGACGGCAGGCGGCATCGGCGAAACTCGCGCCGACGCTGCTTTTGCCGGTGCCGGGGGATCCGGAAACGAGGATGCTGGCACCGCGGAAGACGCCTTTGCCGCCGAGCATTTCGTCGAGGCCGGCGATGCCGGTGGGAACGCGCTCAACGGGCGCCGCGTGATTGAGGCGGAGGGAGGTGATCGGGAGGACGGAGATGCCGTGCCGGCCGATCAGGAAAGGGTATTCATTGGTGCCGTGACTGGAGCCGCGGTATTTCACCACGCGCAGGCGGCGGGTGGAGAGCTGGGCGCTGACGCGGTGGTCCAGGGCGATCACGCAGTCCGCGACGTACTCCTCCAGGCCGTAGCGGGTGAGGGTATTTTCGCCCGCTTCGCCGGTGATGAGGGCGGTAAGGCCGCGATCCTTCAGCCAGCGGAAAAGGCGGCGCAACTCGGCGCGGAGGATGGCGTGGCTGGGCAATCCGGAGAAGAGGGCTTCCAAGGTATCGAGCACGACGCGTTTCGCGCCGATGGCATCGACGGCGTGGCCGAGGCGGATGAAGAGGCCTTCGAGGTCGTATTCGCCGGTTTCCTCGATTTCGCTGCGCTCGATGTGGACGTGGTCGAGGATGAGCTTCTTTTGCGCGACGAGTTTATCGAGGTCGAAGCCGAGCGAGCGGACGTTGGCGGTAAGTTCCTCGGAATTTTCCTCGAACATGAGGATGACGCCGGGTTCATTGAATTCCATGGCCCCGCGGACGATGAATTCGGTGGCGAGCATGGTCTTGCCGGCGCCAGCGGTGCCGGACACGAGCGTCGGCCGCCCTGCGGGAAGCCCGCCGCCGGTGATTTCGTCGAGGCCGGGAATGCCGGTCCTCGCCTTGGGGAGGGAAAGGGGCTTGGCGGGCGGGAGGCTTTTTTTCCGGGGAACTTTTCGGTTCGGCATGGTCTAACGGCCAAACGTTGTACCCGTATTCGGAAATAGCAAAGATCGGAGTGTCGCCGCGGCGGGTTGCAAGCTGCGCACTTTTCGGGACGACGGGCCGGGGGAAGGGTGGTGGCGCGCTTACCCGAGCCAGTCGAGGATGGCTTCGGCGGATTTTTCGGAGATGCCGGGGAGGGCGGCGATTTCTTGGATGCTGGCTTTGCGGATGCGGTCGACGCTGCCGAACTTGGCGAGGAGGGTTTGCTTGCGCCTGGGAGAGATGGCGGGGCAGTCGTCCAACAGGCTCTCCTTCATCCGGCGGCGGTAGAGGAGGGCGTTGTAGCCGTTGGCGAAGCGGTGGGCTTCATCGCGGATGCGCTGGAGGAGCTTGAGGGCGCCGCGCTCGTGGGGGATGAGGAGCGGTTCGCTCTTGTCGGGGAAGAAGACTTCCTCGCGTTGCTTGGCGAGGCCAATGACGGGGAGCTCGTGGAGGCCGAGGTTGTGGAGCTCGCGGACGGCCATGGAGAGCTGGCCCTTGCCACCATCGACGATGACGAGGTCGGGCAGGACGATCCTGGCCATGCCTTCGCGGGCGAGGCGGCGCTGCATCTCGACGGGGTCTTCCTGGGAGTATTCGCTGTCGGGATTTGCCTGGGCGTTCTCGCCGAGGATGCGGGAGTAGCGGCGGCGGATGACTTCGGCCATGGAGGCGAAGTCATCCTGGCCGGCGACGGTGCGGATGCGGTAGCGGCGGTAGTTCTGGTTGTCCGGCTTGCCATCGGTGAAGCGGACCATGGAGGCGACGATGTGATTCGAGGAGACGTTCGAGATATCGAAGCACTCCATCACGCGCGGCGGGCCGGGCAGGCCGAGGGCTTCGCCGAGATCGGCGAGGTCTTCGGTGGGCTTCACGGTGGTGGGGACGCCGCGGCCGCGGGTGAACTGGCGGGTGGGGTTGAGGGTCTTCCGGAGGTTGTCGAGGACGTCGCGGAGGAGCGCGGCTTTTTCGAAGTCGAGGCGTTCGGCGGCCTTGGCCATGTCGGCTTCGAGGTCGCTGAAGATCTCGCGGCGGCCCTTGCCTTCGAGGACCGCGCAGGCCTCGTCGATGCGGCGGAGGTAGTCCTCGCGGGTGATGCGGAGGATGCAGGGGGCGGAGCAGTTGCGGATGATGTCCGCATTGCAGTGGCGGTAGTCGTTCTCGCCTGGATTGAGGGGGCGGCAGGCGCGCAGGCCGAACTTGCGGTTGAGCCAGGAGATGGTGGCGCGGAGGGCGCCGGAGTGGGCGAAGGGACCGAAGTAACGGGCGCCATCGTCCTTCTTCATGCGGGTGAGGACGAAGCGGGGCCAGGGTTCGGAGGGCTGGATCTTGACGAGCAGGAAGCGCTTGTCGTCGCGGAAGGCGACGTTGTAGCGCGGGCGGTAGTCCTTGATGAGCTTGCCTTCGAGGAGGAGGGCCTCGGCCTCGTTGCGGACGAGGTGGAACTCGAAATCGGCGATGGTATCGATGAGGGCGCGGGTCTTGAGGTCGGCGCGGGTCTTGCGGGAGGCGAGGAAGTAGGTGGACAGGCGCTTGCGGAGGTCGCGCGCCTTGCCGACATAGATGATCGAGCCGAGGCGGTCCTTCATGAGGTAAACGCCGGGCTGATGGGGGACGGTGCGGAGTTTTTCCTTACATGCCGCGGTGGCCACGGGGGGATCATCCATCACCAATCACCAATGTTCCAATCATGAATCGAAGTCCCGCTGCGTGGAAAGGCGGATTTGGAAAGGCGGAAAGGTGGGTGGGGCGGGATGCGTAGTTTCGCGGCTTTTCACCCATGCCTGTCTTGAAATCCGGCCTTTTTTCCTTGGAACTTCCCGTCCGTCGCGGGCGGGCGGGGCTTGCCTTGGGGGGCCGGGCGGCTAAGCTCCTGCCCTTGAAGATGACGTGGCGCACGATTTTACCGGTGGCGGCGGGATTCCTGCCGGGCCTCGCGACGGCCCAAGAGGCCGCGCCACCGAAGCAGGAGATCGACCTGCTGCACCTCTACGAAGCGGGCGGCTTCACGATGCCGGTGCTGGCGGTGATGTCGGTTCTGACCGTGGTGCTGGTGCTGCTTTACCTGCTGTTGCTGAGGCGGAACGCGGTGGTGAGCGACCGCTTCATGAACAACGCGGAGGCCTTGATCCGCCGGAACGATTTCCTGGGCCTGATCGGCTATTGCCACCGGCGGAACGAGTGCATGGCGCGGATCACGCAGCGGGCGCTGGAGTTCATGACCAAGAATAGCGGCGCGACCTTCGCCGAAGTGCGCGACGTGGCGGAGGCGGAGGGATCGCGGCAGGCGAGCCTGCTGACGACGCGGGTCTCGTATCTGGCGGACATCGGGGCGATCGCGCCGATGGTGGGCCTGCTGGGCACGGTGATGGGGATGATCAAGTCCTTCTACCACGTTTCCGACGGCGGCTTCCAGGGAGCGCGGCAGATGGCCTTCGCGAGCGGGGTATCCGAGTCGCTGATCGCGACGGCGGCGGGTCTGGCGATCGCGCTGCCGGCGCTCATGTTCTATGCGTATTTCCGGGGCAAGGTGCAGAAGCTGATTTCCGACATGGAGGGCGCGGCGACGCACCTGATCGCGATCCTGCGTTCGCAGGTGGACCGCCATGCGGCGACGCCGGCACCAACCCCTGCTGCGGCGGCGCAGCGGCGGGTGCGTGAGGACTATGCGATGCCGGTGCCGTCCCCGCTGACGGAGGACCGCCCGGATCTCCATGGAATCTGATCGCTGATTGTCGATGAAGTTCCGCAATCACAAGATGGCACCGGCGGAGTTGCAACTCGCTCCGATGCTCGACGTGGTGTTCCAGCTTCTCATTTTCTTCATCGTCACCTTCGAGTTCCATCGCTCCGAGATGGACCTGAAGGTTTCCGTACCGAAGGCGCAGGAAGGGGCGGATGCGAAGCGCGCGCGGGGCGAGATCATCGTGAACGTGCGCGCGAACGGCGAGGTGGTGGTGGAAGGACAGACGATGAGCCAGGACCAGCTCCGCACGAAGCTGACGGCGATCGCGAAGCTGCACGAGAACCAGCCGATCCGCCTGCGCGGGGACAACGAGGCGAGCTACCAGACGATGGTGACGGTGATCGACACCTGCCAGAAGGCGGGGATCTGGAACATTTCCTTCGCGACGCAGAGACCGGCGCAGGAGTGATGCAGCAATTCAGCAATCACTGATCTTCCGATCACAAATCGAAGTGCCGCTGCGCGGATTTGGATGGAGGGTGGTGCTGGTTTTGCGGCAAAACGGTTCCTTGGCAAACGGGGCGGGAGGGTTGATGATCCGCCTGCCGTGATGAACCGTCTGATCCTTTGCCTTGCCGCCACGGCGACCGCATTTGCCCAAGAGGAAGAAGTGCGGAGGGCGGAACCGGTGGACGAGCCGGAGATGCAGGCTCCGGATCCTGCGGCGGATTTGTTCGCCCACGGGAGGCGGCTGCATGATTCCGCGAAGGCGAGCAGCGTGATCGACCAGAGGATGGGCCGTTACGCGCAGGCGATCGAGGTGCTGTCCCGATACCTCGACGAGTATCCGAACCGTCCCGATGCCGAGGCGGCTTACTGGTATCTGGGCGAGAGCTATTACGGGTCGGGCCGGGTGGATGACGCGCGGCGTTGCTACCACGGGATTCTGAGCCGCTACGGCAAGGGCGGCTATGCCAGTGCCGCGGCCTTCCGGCTGGGGGTGGATCATTTCAACAACCGGCAGTATGCGCTGGCGGCACCGATCTTCGAAAAGATGGTGGCGGCGGCGACGATGCCCGACCATCGCCTCAAGGGACTCTTCTACTCGGCCTACTCTTACGAGTTGCAGGGGCGGACGCGCGAGGCGACGGACTACTACCGCAAGGTCATCGACGACCCCGAGGGCATCAATCCCTTTCTGCACAAGGCGCAGTTGCAATTGGGACGCTTGCTTGCGCGGGCGCAGAAGCTGGAAGAAGCGATGCCCTTGCTCGACCAGGCGGCGATGTCCCGCAGCGCCTCGGACGTGCGCGGGCCCGCGGCGGTGGAGGCGGGTGTCGTGGCAGCGAAGCTCGGTCAAAAGAAGAACTCGGACAAGTACCTGATGCTGGTGCTGACGACGCCCGGGATGGAGGCTTACCGGCCGGAAGCGCAGATCGCGCTGATGACCTCCCGCTACGAGAGCAAGGAGTATGGCGAGGTGATCGCGATCTTCCGCCGCAGCCAGGAGAAAGCGCAGGGCGAACAGGAGGCGCGGCGCCTGATGGTGGCGGC
>CBFGPU010000145.1:0-6504 GCA_965650715.1 uncultured Haloferula sp.
GACAAGACCCTGGAGATCCTCGCCGCGGGCGGATTCCACAACACGTGGGCGGAGGTCCCGCGGGCGGAGCGTCTGAGCTGGCGCGGCAGCAGCCGCTACGAGCCGACGACCTTCGACTACATCCTGACCAAGGGGCTCGGCAGCGGAAGGGCCCGTCTTGTCGAAGCACCGAAAGGCGCGAGCGACCATTGGCCGGTGATGATCACTTTCAGCATTGGGGAAAAGGGCCAAGCGGCACCCAAGCCGTGAGGCGTGGCGTGTCCTGTCAGGACTTGTCGGAGGGGCGACTGCGGATCGCGCCGTTGAGGAGGCGGACCATCGTCTGCGGGTCGACGTTCTCCATCGGCGGCAGCAGGCCGTGGCAACCGAGAGGCTCGAAGAGTTTCACGTTTCCCTCCGGTGTGGCGGCGAGCTGCCGGTCATTCATCAGATAGCCGATCCAGCTCTTGCGTCCGGCCGACCCGGGATCACCCTCGCCGAGGTCCACGAGAACGAAGCCCTTCAGATTCCGCCAATCGAGGCGCTGCTTCCAGAACGGCGTGCGGATGGAGAGGCCTTCGGCATCGAGCATCACACGCGAACTACCAGGAATCTGGTAGATGCCGAAGATGATCGCGGCACAGGTGGCGGCATAGGCGAGCCAGCGGCCCGCGGCGGAGTCGAGAGCTCCTGAAAGCAGGGTCAGGGCGAGGACGACAAGCGATAGCCACAAGCCGGAGCGCGACCTCCGCTTCATCATGTTGAAATGAAGGATGGGAGTCATTGCGGGAGAGAACTGGGGGAAGTTCACTCGGATTTACAGGGCTGCAAGGCAATGCGCGTTGTTTGCGTGTTTCAACGGATAAGGAGAAGACATCCGGTTGAAATCGTATCGGGCGGTGGTATCGGTTGTTTCCGGGTGGAGGGTAGGAAGGTTCGAGAAGGATTGCTTCGCGGATCCACACGGCGACCCGATGCGAGGAGGCGATCCCAAGGCGGGCGATCATCGCCGCACTCCGAAAGCGGCTGCGCCGCCCAGGGGAAGACTCCAAGGGACCATCAGCCAGGAGACGTGCCTTTTCAGTTCGACCGCGGGTCATCCGGCGCCTCGGCGAGGACGCGGTGATAGGGCGACATGGAACGGAGGATGCCAGCCCAGAGATCGCGGTCGTGGGTGAGCCCGAGCAGGTCGGAGGTCGGTCTGGTGGCGATCCAGGTGTTGCGGCGGAGTTCGCCTTCCAACTGGCCGGCGGTCCATCCGGAATAACCGACGAAGGCACGCACCAGCGTGCCCGGCTGGCGGCTGCGGCGGATGGCCTGCTCGACGGGGATGCGCACATGCCAGCGGAGCTTCTCGTCCTCGGTCCACCAGAAGGCGGAGAAAGTGAGGTGCTCGCGGGAAACCGGACCGCCGAGATGCACGGCGATGTTCTTGAGCGGATCAAAAGCGTCTTCCTTGAGGAAGTCGCCGACGTTGTGCCCGGTGGGGTGATTGAGGATGAGCCCGAAGGCACCCTCCTCCGCGGAGTGGTCGGCCAGCAGGATGACCGAGCGGTCGAATATCCCGTCGTGGAGCGACGGATCCGCGAGCAGGATCTTGCCCTGGAGATGGATCGGCAGATCGGCCTTCGGGTCGCTCATTTTCTTGTTGGAGAATACGCCCGCCACAGCATTCCGCCAATGGGAATCCCGGGAGTTTTTGGAAAGGTTTCCCCGAGTGAACGCGTCACCCGTGCGGCTGATAGGCCGGATGAACCTGCCTCCTCACTTCACACCGGCTTGGGTGACGAGGCGGTCGGCGAGACTGCGCAGGTCGCCGGCGGGGATCGCGAAGGTCTCGCAACGGTTCGCGCGGGCGATGTTCATGCCGAGACAACGTCCGTCGAGATCGAGCAGCGGACCGCCGACGGTGCTGCTGTTCGCCAGAATGTCGTGCTGGATCACACGCGGGAAGCCGCTGCGCCGCCCGGAGAAACTGCCGCTCATCTGATCGTTGCGCGACTCTTCCTCGCCGAACAGGTCGGCGCGTCCCGAGAGCCTTACCGACATCGAGATTTTCTTTCCCTCGCGCTCCACGGTGACTTCGAGATCCTCGCCGACGCGGCGCTTTTCGACGACCTTGGCGAGGGACTCATGGTCGGCGACATCCTGGCCCCCGGCGGAAACGATCACGTCGCCCGCCTTGATACCCGCATTTGCAGCACCGCTATCTTCGGTCACTTCCTTCACCAGGAGTTTCTCCGATTCCTCCTTGAAGGTGATGCCGAGGACCACGCCTCCGGCGGGAGCGATCTCGCGGGCAGTCGCGGAAATGATGCCGACCTGAGGCAAGCGCTTCAACTTGGTGCTGGCACCGTTTGCGACCACCCAGGTCCCGCGCTCGGGATCGGGCAGGTCGGTGGCGAGATCCGCGGTAGTCAGGCCGGTGGCTTCCACCCTGAGGAGCGCGACGTCCCATGCAGGATCCACGGCGAGCACGACGGGATTCCGGTAAACGCCGGAGCCGACGCGGACGACGAGGTTCGAGGTGTCTTCCACTTCGCTCGCCTTGGTGAGGATCAGGCCCTGCGATCCGATCACGGTGCCGTAGCTCACGGGGTCGAAGCTGCTCGTCTTCCGTCCGCCGCGGTCCTTGACGACCTCGCGCTCGACGAGCGCGCTGCAATTCTGCAGCACGACGCGCACCGACTCGAAAGCGGACTGCACCGCAGGGCCGTTCGTGCGGTAGGTGCTTTCCAAGGTCTGGGCCCCCTGGGCCAGGCCCGCGAGAACGACCAAGGCGGCAGAGATGGAGCGTTTAGCGTTCACCGAGTCGGAAGGTGAGGGTTTCCGGTTTGCCATTCCGGAGCAGTTCCAGGGCCACCTTGTCGTCGGGGGCCTTCTCCTTGAGGAGTTCCTGGAATTGTTCCTTCGAGCGGAGCTCGGTACCGTCGAGTTTCAGAAGGATGTCCCCGGCTTTCACGCCGGCTTTCTCGGCGGGCGATTCGCGACCGACCTTGTCCACGTCCAAGCCGCCGCCGGGCCGGACCTTGGTACCGATCCCGAGGAAGCCTTTCCCCTTTTCCGGCTTCTTGGCATAGGGCCCCTCACCGATGAATTCACCCTTCACCATGCCATCCCAGTTCTTGAGGAACTCGCGGACGGGGACGTGCATGTTTTCCTGGATGCGATGTCCCACGCGCGAATGGATCGCGACGAGTTGGCCGTTCAGATCGAAGAGAGGCCCGCCCGAATCTCCGCCGATCAGGGAGCAATCGGACTGGAAGGTGGAGTCGCGCATCTGGACCACGCGGCCGAGCCTGACGACCACGCCGCGGTCCTTGTCGAAGCCGCCGGAGTGACCCAGGGCGAAGACCCAATCGCCGAGTTTTGCGCTGTCCTCGCGATCCAGTTCCACGAAGGGCCAGGTGCCTTGCTCCGTGATCTTCGCCATCGCGCAGTCGGATGAAGCGACGAGCCCGAGGGACTCCGCCTTGACCTTCCGGCCGTCTTCGAAAATCGCGGTGAACTCCTTGCCGATCCCGCTGGTCACGTGGGCCGCGGTGAGGATCAGGCCATCGGGCGAGATGACCACGCCGCTGCCGGAGCCCTCGCCGAGATCGATGCAGACCGTGGCGCGGCGCGCGGCGGGCAAGGAGTCCGACATGTGCTTCTGGATGACTTCCAGGTCATGGCGGGATTCCGGAGCCTTCTTGTCATTGATGTAGGGGCGTTTGCCCTGAGCCATCGCCGGCAAAAGCAGTAAACTGGCAAACAAGGCGGGCAAGGCAGCGCGTCGGAAATCCATCTTCGGGATAAACACTGCGTATTCTAGCCAATGCCTCCGCGCGACGCAACCCCGCGGATGCGACGCTTTGCTAACAGTACGGGTGGCGGCGAGGTGCAACCGGGGAACTACGTAGGCAAAGATGCTGATTTGTCGCACGCGGTGTCACCACCGCGCCTGCGGATCGCCCGGGCTAAGCCGTCCGCTCGAAAACGGCGAGCCACTCTTTTCCTTCGCGACCGGGATAGGAGCGGGAGGGCACGTAATGATCACGGAGGATGAACCAAGGGGCAAGCAGGGCGGTAACTTCCTCGCGGCTGGTTTCGAAGGGGGGGCCGACGGCTTCCTCGCCGGGGTCCCAGGGAATGAGGTAGAAGACTCCGACGAGATGGCCGCCGGGCAGGAGAATCTCCGCCATCGCGCGGGCGTAGTCGGGACGCAGCGAGGGATCGATCGCGCAGAAGCAAGTGTGCTCCCAAACGGCATCGAACCCGAGGCCCGCGCGCCATGACGAGTCGAAGAGATCGCCGGTGATATAAGTTTCGTTTCCGACAGGTGGATAGCTGCGCGCGGCAGCGATCGCCGTTTCCGCCAGATCGAGGCCGGTGGCACCGATGCCGTGGCGGGCGAGTTCGCGGACATCGTGGCCGCCGCCGCAGCCCGGCACGAGCACTTGGCAGGAACGATGCAGAACGGTATTGCCCTGATTCAGAAATTCCGTGAGCGGGGGCGCGGCGTAGCCTTTGTCCCAAGGCGTCTCACCGGTTTGCCAGAGTTCTTCCCAGCGGTTCATCGGTTCAAAGCCCGAGATAGTCGGGCACTTCGTTGCGCTGGGATGACGGCGATTGGGTCGTACTGCCGAAGGAGATCACCGCGCCAATCCCGGCGGCGTGGGCACCGCCCATGCGCGGGGGCACGTCGAAGACCGGGAAGCGGTAACGCGCCTGACGTCTCGCGAGGGTCAAGCCGCCTGCGACGACCAGCAGCGCCGCTCCCATGATACCGGCGGAGGGCCCCCATTCCGCGACGACGGCTTCCACCTTCGCTTTCATCGCGGAGGGCTTTTCCTCTTTCTTCCCCGCCTTTGACAAGGGACGAAGCTGGGGAGTGGTCTCGACTTCCGTCACCAATCCGGTGGCACGCTCCATCCAGTAGATGCGGATGGCGAGCTGGACGCAGAATGCTTCGAACTGGGCGACCTTGTCCGGCTTCTCCAGAGCTTCCTCCACCGAACTGGCCAAGGCGCGGCGCTGGTCGGCGGCGGAAACGGAATCCGAGATGAGCGGGCTCACGTAGATGTCGGATTTCTCCGGCGCGCCCAGGTAGTAGTAGACGACCACGGCAGGCTTCCCGCTGGAAAAGTGGCGTTCCACGATCTCTTCCTCGCGCACTTCCGAGGGGATCTCCTGATGGCCATCGAAGAGGTAAACGAAGAGATCTATGGCGGAATCGCCCGAGTGATAGTTCAGGAAATTCTCGCGGTCGCGGGCATCCTTGTCGCTGAGAAGACCCTGGGGATCGACGAGGAAGTGCTTCGGACGCTCGCCGAAGTAGGGCTCGAGGTATTGCTCCGCGACAACCGGTGCCGGGGTGGCGGCTTGGGCGATCTCCTCGGGCTTCGGCGGCTCCACTTCCTGCGGCTCGGGCTCGGCGAGGGAGTCTTCCGTGAGCAGCATGACGCCGGGGACAAGTTCCCGCTTTTTAAGGGCCTCCTTGTCCGCGGCCTGCCACTCGGGTAGCGGCGGGGCTTCGGCCATGGCGAGGCCGGCGGAGAGCAGCCACAAGGCGAGCTTCACCCGCGCACCTCCGTTTCGACCGGTGGACGTTGCGAGACGTGCTTGTGGCCCTCGCGGATGCGGCGGGCGATTTCCCCCGTGCGGGCGGGCGGCGCGACCTTCCGCTCGAAACGCTCGGGGTCGCGGCGGGCCTGCGAGGCGCGCTTGCAGAGGATCTTTTCAAGCTGCGCAATCATCCGCACGATGCCATCGGCGAAGTTGCCTTCCAACCAGTAGGCATGTGCGCGGCTGAGGCAGAGAAAGGTGTCTTCCTCGGTGAGATAGGGATCGAGCATGTAGCCCCAGGTGACGGCGGCCGACTTTGAATCGGCATCGATCACGAGCAGGACTCCCGCTTCGTTCGGGCGATCGACCGGCACGTCCTCGAAGGCGGCGCGATTGAGAAGCCAGAAGCCGAACTGGCGGAGGTTGCCGCCGCCTTGGCCGGCCCCGGTGTAAACCGCGAAAAAGAGCTGCGGGAAACGCTTGCAGAAGCGATCGAGGGCGGCGGAGACCTTCGGCCGGTCCTTGGCGCGGATGAGGCCCGCGATGTCGCCGAGGCGGCGGAGGGAGACCTCCTCGCGGCCGTAGCGCGAATCCGCTTCCGCCAAGCCGAATCCACAGTGCGGGCACAGGTTGGCCCCGCGATGGATCACTTGCACGCAGCGGGGGCACTTCATGGAACGCGATACCGTAGAAATCCGGAGGTATTTCGTCAAAACGAAATATCAATCAAACTGCATCGACGTGCAGTTTTCTGCCTCACTCGAAGAACCCGCGGTTCTTCTCGATTTCGCGACGGTTCTTTTTGGTTGGCCGACCCTGGTCGCCTTCGAGGCGATGCATCCGGCTCTCGCTCCAAATTTTCCGTTGCTCGATGACCTCGGGCGGCGTGATTTCCTCACAAGCCTGCCGCGCTTCCGGCGCACCGACGCGCTTCTCGATCAAGCCGAGCACCCGCACGATCCGCGTGCCGGGACCTTC
>CBFGPU010000146.1:0-6472 GCA_965650715.1 uncultured Haloferula sp.
TCTTCCTGCTGGTCTGCATCACCCTGAAGCCCTTCGGCATCTACTCCGGCATGGAGTTCACCACCCCGGTGCTGGTCGCGCTGCTGGTCTGTTTGATCCCTACCACCATCGGCGGACTGCTGAGCGCCATCGGCATCAGCGGCATCGACCGCATGATCCGCCACAATGTCATCGCCACCAGCGGCCGCGCGGTCGAGGCGGCTGGCGACATCGACGTGCTGCTGTTGGACAAGACCGGCACCATCACGATCGGCAACCGCATGGCCTCCGCCTTCCTGCCGGCTCCGAGCGTGACGGAAAGCGAGCTCGCCGACGCTGCGCAGCTTGCCTCGCTTGCCGATGAAACGCCGGAAGGCCGCAGCATCGTGGTGCTGGCCAAGGAGAAGTTCAACATCCGCGGCCGGGATCTCCAGCACCCGCACGCGCACTTCGTCCCCTTCGCCGCACAGACCCGCATGAGCGGCGTGGATCTCGACGGCCGCAGCATCCGCAAGGGTGCCGCGGAGTCGGTGAAGTGCTGGGTCGAGGAACAGGGCTGCCATTTCCCCGAAGACGTGTCGAACGCCGTCGAAGCCGCCGCCCGCGCCGGCCGCACGCCGCTGGTCGTCGCCGAAGGGACCAAAGTGCTCGGCGTGGTCGAGCTCAAGGACGTGGTGAAAGGCGGCATCAAGGAGCGCTTCGCCCAGCTCCGCAAGATGGGGATCCGCACCGTGATGATCACCGGCGACAATCCGATGACCGCCGCCGCGATCGCCGCCGAGGCCGGCGTGGACGACTTCATGGCCCAGGCGACGCCGGAGGACAAACTCACGCGCATCCGCGCCGAGCAGGCCGCGGGTCACCTGGTCGCGATGACCGGCGACGGCACCAACGACGCCCCCGCGCTGGCCCAGGCCGATGTCGGCGTCGCCATGAACACCGGCACCCAGGCCGCCCGCGAGGCCGGCAACATGGTGGATCTCGACAGCAACCCGACCAAGCTCATCGAGATCGTGGAAATCGGAAAGCAACTGCTGATGACCCGCGGCTCTCTAACAACGTTCTCGATCGCCAACGACGTCGCGAAGTACTTCGCGATCATCCCGGCGATGCTGATGGTCACCTTCCCGGCGATCGCTCCGCTCAATGTCATGAAGCTCGCCTCGCCGCAGAGCGCCATCCTCAGCGCGGTGATTTTCAACGCCCTCATCATCATCGCGCTCATCCCGCTCGCGCTGAAAGGCGTGGCCTGCAAGCCGCTCGGCGCGATGGCCGTGCTGCGCCGCAACCTGCTCGTCTATGGCCTCGGTGGCCTGCTGCTGCCCTTTGCCGGAATCAAGGCGGTCGATCTCATCGTCTCCACCCTTCACCTTGTCTGAACCATGAATGCATTCGTTTCTGAAGTCCGCAGCGCGGTCGGCGCGACCGTGATCCTTGCCATCGTCTGTTGCGCGGCCTACCCGCTGGTAGTGACGGGAGTCGCCCGGACGGCATTCGCCGAGAAGGCGGATGGCAGCCTGATCAAGGACAGCAGCGGGAAGATCGTGGGATCGGCCTTGCTCGGGCAGAACTTCACGGGAGAGAAGTACTTCCATCCACGGCCCTCGGCGGCGGGTGCGAACGGCTATGATGCCGCAAGTTCCAGCGGCAGCAATCTCGGCCCGACCTCGCAAAAGCTCGCCGACTTGCTCAAGGAGCGGGTCGCGGCGTATCGGACGACGAACGGGCTGGCTCTGGACCGTGAAGTCCCGGCGGATGCGGTGACCGCTTCCGGCAGCGGCCTGGATCCGCACATCAGTCCGGCGAATGCCTCGCTCCAGGTGGAGCGCGTGGCGAGGGCCCGCAATCTTCCGGTGGAAAAAGTCCGCGAGCTGATTGAAGCTCATACGGATCACCCGGATCTCGGCATCTTCGGGGATGCGGGTGTCAATGTGGTGAAGCTCAACCTCGCGCTCGACGCCACCCCCCGATGAAATCCCCGCTCCGCATCTTCCTTGCCGGTTTGATCCTGGGCGGACTGGGTGTCGCCTGGTGGTTCATGCGGGAGAATGCGGAGCCGCTTCCGGACGAGAAGAAGATTGCGATGGAGCGGCTGGTGGAATCGCAATCCGGTCCGCGGTATTTCCAGGCTCAGGATGCGACCCCGGACGAACAGGGCGTGGTCTGGATCGACGTGACCGCGGCGAGGGAGCAAGTGGAGCGGATCGTCCGGGAGCGGGAGGGGGATGAGGCGATGAAAGAGCGGATCAACAAGCTGATCGACAAGGCGGCGCAGCCGCATCCCTCGCGCACGGTGGGAGGAGAGCGGGCAAGCCTGGCGAAGTTGAACATCGCCCTCGATGCCGGCCCTTGACCGGCGAGGCGATCTGCTAGGATGAGCGTGAGCCAGGGGCAGCCTGAGGAAATTCCAAGCCGATGACCGACGAGTTCCGACCCGATCCCGATGTCCTTCTCGCGCAGGTGCAGCGCGAGGAGCGGGGCCGCCGTTCAGGCCGGCTCTTCATCTTCCTGGGGATGTGTCCCGGGGTGGGGAAGACCTATGCGATGCTGCAGTTGGGGCGGCAGCGGCGGAACGAGGGTGTGCGGGTCCTTGCCGGGGTGGTGGAGACTCACGGGCGTGCGGAGACGGCGGCGCTTCTGGAGGGACTGGAGTTGTTGCCGCGCAGGAAGCTGGAGCACGCGGGGCATCTGTTAGAGGAATTCGACCTCGACGCGGCGCTGGCGCGTCGGCCGGATTTCCTGCTGGTGGACGAGCTGGCGCACACGAACGCGCCGGGCAGCAGGCACCACAAGCGCTACCAGGACGTGCTGGAACTGCTCGATGCGGGGATCGACGTCTGCACGACCGTCAATGTCCAGCACATTGAAAGCCAGGTGGATATTGTCCGGCAGATCACGGGGGTGGCGGTGCAGGAGACGGTGCCGGATTCGATTCTGGATCTCGCACACGAGATCCAGTTGGTGGATCTCGGTGTGGAGAAGCTCTTGCAGCGGCTGGGGGAGGGGAAAGTCTATCTCGGCGAGCGGGCGAACGCGGCGGCGGAGGGGTTTTTCCGCGAGGGCAATCTGACGGCGTTGCGCGAGATGGCGCTGCGCTTCACGGCGGAACGGGTGGACCGCGATCTGGAAGACCTCCGCCGTGCGCGGCGGGATTCCAGTCCGTGGAAGACGAATGCGCGGTTGCTGGTGGGGGTCGCGCCCACGCCCTATTCGGAGAGCCTGGTGCGCTGGACGCGGCGCGCCGCGGCGCGGATCGGATGCCCGTGGATCGGCGTGTGGGTGGAAGGGGTGCGGACCTTGCGGCCGGACGAAGAGGAGCTATTGGCACGCGGGCTCGCGCTGGTGAGGAAGCTTGGCGGGGAGGTCGTGCATGTCACCGGCGATGATGTGGCCGCTGCTCTTTTAGAAGTCGCTCGCGACAGGAACGTGAGCCAGATCGTGGTGGGAAAGTCGGATCGCAAACGCTTCTTCCGCAAGAGCGGGCTGACCGACCGGGTGATCGC
Organism: uncultured Haloferula sp.; assembly: GCA_965650715.1. Taxonomy (GTDB): domain Bacteria; phylum Verrucomicrobiota; class Verrucomicrobiia; order Verrucomicrobiales; family Akkermansiaceae; genus Haloferula. The sequence continues at coordinate 3,483 of CBFGPU010000146.1, forward strand.
GGGCAGCGGGGACATCGACGTGTGCGTGGTGCGGCCCTTTGCCGGGAGGCCGGCACGCGCGCGGGGGGAGCCGTCTGTATCGGCAGGCGGTGCCGGGAACGACTATGCGGGTGCCGCGGGTTTGACGGCGCTGGCCACCGCGGTCGGGTTGTTTGCCATGCCGGTGACCGGCTACACCGTGCCGTCGTTCATCTACCTGCTGGCCATCGTTCTGGGGTCGATGCGCTGGAAGCGGGGAGCGACCCTGATGATGGCCGGGATTTCGGCACTGGCATGGAACTATCTTTTCATCCCGCCGCGGTTCACGCTGCACGTGGACAAGCCGGAAGACATGGCGATGCTGGCGATGTTCTTCGTGGTGGCGCTGGCCATGGGGCAACTGGCCACGCGGCTACGGATGAGGGAGGTCGCGGAGCGACAGCGGCAGCGGCATACGGACGCGCTGCTGCGCGTGACCCAGCAGGCGGCGCTGAGTCCGGAGACCGGTCGCGGTCTGGAGGCGGCGCTGCGGGTGATCGAGTCGATCCTGGGCGGGCAGGTGGCGCTGCTTTTGAGGCAGGACGATCACTCGCTTGGCCGCGCCGCACATCCGGCCAGCGCCTTCCAGCCGGGCGAAAGCGAATTCGCGGTGGGAGCGTGGACCTTTTCGAACCACCGTCCGGCGGGGCGCTTCACCGATACCCTTCCCTCGGCGGAGGCCACCTGGTTCCCGCTCCAGACGGCGACCTCCACGATGGGCGTGATGGGATTGAAGCGGGATGCCGGGGCCTTGGCCTTCACCGAGCGGCAGGCGATGGAGGCCTTCGCGCTGCAACTCGCGCTGGTGCTCGAGAAGGAGCACTTCATCGAAGCGGTGCAACATGCCGAGCGACTGGAAGAGGGCGAGAGGCTGCGGCGGGCGCTCTTCGACAGCGTGTCCCACGAACTGAAGACGCCGATCGCCGTGATCCGGGCGGCGGTGGAGACGATGGAGGATTGCCGGAACGATCCCCGCGTATCGGAGATCGACACCGCGTCGCGGCGGCTTCAGCGCATCGTGGAGGGCTTGTTGCAGATGACGCGGCTGGAGGCCTCAGTGGTGGAACCGAAGCCGGAGTGGTGCGACGTGAACGACATCGTTTCAGGGGCGGTGGAGATGACGCGGGACCCGATGAAGCACCGCGAGCTGAAGGTGGACGTGCCGCCGGATCTCCCGCTGGTGAAAACCGACCACGGTCTGCTGGAGCAGTGCATCGCGAATCTCCTGCACAATGCCGCGATCCACACGCCGGAAGGCACGCCGGTCGAGCTTTCGGTTTTGCGGCGGGCGAAAGGGGTCGAAGTCGTCGTGAGGGATCACGGCCAGGGTCTGGCCGAAGGGGAGGAGCGGCGGATTTTCGGGAAATTCTATCGTTCGCCCGGTTCGCCGGCCGGAGGCACGGGCTTGGGACTGTCCATTGTAAAAGGCTTTCTCCGGGCGCTTGGCGGCGAGGTTCTGGCGCGCAATCATCCGGCGGGTGGTGCCGAATTCACCATCCGCCTGCCTGCGGAAACGATGGAGTCTTCCGCCGCGGCGCTTTCCCCCGGTGTTTGAATCCCGATCCGTGACCGCCCTCATCATCGACGACGAAGTCCAGATCCGCCGCCTGCTCCGGCTGGCGCTGGAGTCGCGCGGCTACGAGGTGCAGGAAGCCGATAGCGGTCTGCTCGGCTTGCAAGCGGCGGCGGTTCACCGGCCGGATGTGATCTTGCTCGATCTCGGTCTTCCCGATGTGGAGGGGCTGGAGGTTTTGAGTCGGCTCCGCGAATGGAGCGAGACGCCGGTGTTGATCCTCTCCGTGCGGGATGAGGAGCAGGGAAAGATCGCTGCGCTCGAGAGTGGTGCGGACGACTATGTGACGAAGCCCTTCGCCACCGGCGAGCTGCTCGCACGGCTGGCGGCGATCCAGCGGAGGCACCACGGGAGCGATACGCCGGAGATTGTCTTCGGTCCGTTGTTACTGAGGCTCGACCGGCACGAGGCGATTCTCCGTGGGGAGGAGCTGAAGCTCACCCCCACGGAGTTCGCTTTCCTCCGCGCTCTGGCCCGGCATGCAGGGAAGATCGTGACGCAGCGCCAGTTGCTGCGGGAGGTGTGGGGGCCGAATTCCGAGGAGCAGACGCATTACCTGCGGGTGTATGCGAACCTTTTGAGGAAGAAGCTCGGGGACTTGCTGTTGATCCGGAACGAGCCGGGGATCGGGTACCGTTTGGTGGAGCCGTTGTAGGGTGGAGTTCCAAGATCCAAACTCTAATTTTCAATTTGAGAGTTGGAATTTGGTGTCCGGCATTTGAGATCCCTTCATGACACGCTGTCCCTGGCTGCCTGCCGATCGTGAGCTTTATGTGGAATACCACGACAACGAGTGGGGAGTTCCCTCGCGGGACGAGCGTTATCTCTTCGAGATGATCAATCTGGAAGGGGCGCAGGCGGGGCTCTCGTGGTGGACGGTGCTGCAGAAGCGCGAGCGCTACCGGAAGGTTTTCCACGATTTCGTGCCGGAGAAGGTGGCGAAGATGAAGGACGCGGAGTTGGAGAAGCTGGTGCTTGATCCGGGGATTATCCGGCATCGGGGAAAGATCGAAGCGGTGCGGGCGAACGCGAAGGCCTGGCTTGCCTTGCGCGAGCGGGAAGGGGACGCGGTGGCGTGGATCTGGAGCTTCGCGGGTGGTAAGCCGCGGATGAATTCCCCGCAGGGCATGGGCGAGATTCCGGCGAAGACGACGGAGTCCGATGCCTTGAGCAAGGCGCTGAGAAAGGCCGGGTTCAACTTCGTGGGTTCGACCACGATGTATGCCTTCATGCAGGCGGTGGGGATGGTAAACGACCATACGGTGGATTGTTTCCGGTACGGGAAGTGAGAGGGTTCACTGCACCGGTGCCATCAGCCGGGCTGCGCGGCAGGCGAGGCGGAACCAGAAGGGGCGCTTGGTGAAGTCGGTGACTTTCACCGGCTGGGAGTTCTCGAAAT
>CBFGPU010000147.1:0-6438 GCA_965650715.1 uncultured Haloferula sp.
AGGAGCAAATGACGAATTCAGAATTTCCGAATTCCGAATGGAGTGTGATGAAGGGAGGATGGGGGTCCAAGCTCGCCACACCCTTTTCCCTCGTGCTCCCGTGCGGTGTCCGTCATTCGAAGATCCTGCATTCGCCATTTTAATGTGATGACCCCGCTCTACCCATCCGGCCGACCGGTGCTGTACCTGGCGCCGATGCAGGACGTGACGGATTTGCCCTTCCTTCGGGTAATCCATCCGTACGGCGGGGCGGACGTGTACGTGACGGAGTACTTCCGCGTGCACAACGATTCGCGGCCGAGCGCGTGGGTGCTGCGCTCGATCGACGAGAACCCGACGGGCATGCCGATCTTCGCGCAGATGATCGGGCAGGACATCCCGGCGCTGGTGAAGACGGCGAAGGCGCTGCTGGAACATGGGGTGGCGGGGATCGATCTGAACCTGGGCTGTCCGGCACCGGTGGTGTGCAAGAAGGAGGCCGGAGGCGGCTTGCTGCGGAACCTGCCGAAGGTGGACATGATCCTGGGTGCGCTACGCGATGCGGTGCCGACACGCTTCACGGTGAAGACGCGAATCGGCTACCACGATCACGCGGAATTCCCCGGGCTGTTAGAAATCTTCCGCAGGCATGCGATCGACGCGCTGGTGATCCACGGCCGCACGGTGGAAGAGCGCTACAGCACGCCGGTGCATCCGGACTGCGTGAGGATGGCGGTGGATGCGTTGCCGTGTCCCGTGATCGCGAACGGCAACGTGGTGGATGTCGCGACGGGCCTCGCCTATCTCGAGCAGTCCGGCGCGGCAGGTTTAATGGTAGGCCGCGGAGCAATCCGGAATCCGTGGCTGTTTTCCCAACTGAGGTCCGCCTTCGCCGGAGAGGCCGTCGGGATCCCCGCCTGCCGTGATCTGCTAGAATACGTGACGCGCCTCTACGACGAGCTCGCCGCCTTCACGGAGAACTTCGATCCGGTCGGCCACGTCCAGCGGATGAAGAAGACGATGGTATTCGTGACGCAGGGGCACGATCCGGATTTCGAATTCCGAATCCGCCGGGCGAAGACACCGGAGGACTTTCATTCGGCCTGCCGCGGTCATCTGGACCGGGACGATCCGGTGCCGGTGGCGCCCCAAGAGGACTCGCGCGTGTTCTGCGGCTTCGGCGAGCTGCTGGCTACTCCGCGGGCGGCTCGATGATGAGCAGGTCGCCCTTTTGCGGCTTGAGCTCCTGGAAGACGGTCACGGGATTTGTGAGGGTGCCCTCGGCGGTGATCTGCTCGATTTTCAGACGTCCGAGAATGCCGTTGTTGCGGCGGATCGCCACCACGGTGCCCGGGGTGAGCTTGGGATCGATGACATCGAGGGTGGCGAATTGTCCGATCGCGGGGTCATCGACCCACTCCACGATCTTCGCGACCACCGGGGCGGCGGCGATGCGGGCGGCACGATCCAGCGGCGCGGCGGGATCGGGGGAAGGTGTGGGGAGTTCCTCCGCGGAGCCATCCCCGAGTGAAGAGGCGGCATCGATGGCCGCGAGGTCGACGCCCGAGGTATCGGTGGAGACAGCGGAGGGCTCGGCGAGGGCGGGCGGTGGGGTGATGCCGGTGATGCGGTCACGGTCTGCCTTCATCTGAGCCCGGGTCTGGTGGATCATCGCGATTTCGAGGCGCACCTGGTCGAGCTTTTCCTTCGGCTCGTTGGCGCGTGCGACCTTGAAGTCCTTCCACGTGTGGACGAGCGCTCCGACGAGGAGCGCCGCGACCAGGCCGAGCAGGATCTTGATCGTGTCCACGCGGCGAAGCTGAGGCGGACGGGCGGCGAAGTCAACGGGAGGACGGGACTCACTTCTTATCGAGCGGGACCTCGCGCGCGGTGCCGCTGGCATCGATCACCGTGAAGCGTCCCTTGCTGCGGCGGGCGAGTTCCTTCATGCCGTCCTCCGCTTCCGGCTCCATGAGGGCCATGGTGTTGATCACGGTTTTTTTCGCGCGGGCGCGGCTGCCGAGCCGCTCGATATCGCGCTCGGTGGTGCCGGGGGAAGCGCCGTCGGTCATGAAGAAGATCACGTCGGGCGGCGGTGTCATCTCAAGGGCGATCTCCAGGGGAGAAACCCAGTGGGTGCCGTATTCGAGGTGGGTTTCCCGGATCTGGACGGCGGCGCTCTCGATTTCGACCGGGCTGGCGGCGAGCCATTCGGCGGAGGGCTTCCTGCCCTTGTGTTCCCAGCTCCCCGCGGTGCTGCCGCGCTCCCACTTGTACTCGGTGTCGCCGTGGGTGACGACGGCCTCGGTATTGCCGATGTTCATCTCGACCCGGTCGCCGGCAATCCAGACCGGACCGGAGAAGAAGATGAGTTGGAAGTGCATCAGCGGGGAGAGCTGGCGGACGGATTTTTCCAACTCCTGGCGCATGAGTTTCTCGCGCTTGCCGGACATGGAGAGGGAGAAGTCGATGACATAGGCGACGCGGTTGGCCTTGATCTCCTGGTTGAAGAAGACCGTCCCGCCGCCGAGTCCGCCCATCCCGGTGCCGGGTCCGCTGCCGGGCCCGACGCCATTGCCATTTCCGCCGCCGCGACCGAATCCGCTGCCGCCGCCCATGCCGCCGCCGCCGGAAAGCGAGCCGAGGGAAGCCATCTCGCCGAAGCTATCGCCGGGGTCCGGCATGGTGATGGAAGAGACGGTGCCTTCCGCAAAGACCCGGCGGACGGATTGCGCCGGGGTGGCCCTCGCGAGGCGTTCGGCGCGCTGCTGCATCTCGCCCCCGCCACCTCCGCCGCCCTTGCTGCCGGGGATGAAGTCCACCGTCTTCTCGGGTTCGCGGATCGTCCTGAAGACGATCATGGCACCTACCACCAGGAGTATCCCATGAAGGAGGATCGCCACTGTCAGGGAGCCGCCGCCGATTTTCCGCCAGTGGCGGTGGAACGCGGCCTCCGGTTCCCGGCCCCCCACCGGGGCGGGCCTCCCGGTGTCACGCTCTTCGCCATCTTCTTGCTTCGTATTCACGCGGGTTGAAGCGTGGAACCGGCGATTTTCTTGGGGAAAGATCGTCCGTTCCCGGCGCTGCCCGCCGTACGCGAAACCAGGGATCCGGCGTGAACCGGATCCCTGTCGGGAAGAATTTCATCAAGCACGGGTCAGACCCGTGGCGCGCTAGCCGTGAGGTTAGGACTTGTAGCGGAGCCGCTTCTTGTGGCGGTTCTGCTTCATGCGCTTCTTGCGCTTGTGCTTGTTGATCTTCGTCTTACGGCGTTTCTTCAGCGAGCCCATGGTGGTGCTTGGGGTTACGGTTGGATAGGAAAGGATCGGTTCAGGCGACGATCTTGTTGAGGGGATACTCGATGATGCCTTCGGCACCGAGTTCCTTGAGCGTCGGGATAATGTCGCGGACGACTTTTTCGTCGATGACGGTCTCGACGGCGACCCAGCCCTCTTCCGAGAGGTGGGAAACGGTCGGCCGGCGCATCGCGGGGAGCTTGTCCAGCAGGGCGGACAACTTGTCCGCGGGGAGATTCATTTTCAAGCCCACCTTGTCGCGGGCTTCGAGGGCGGCCTTCAGGAGCAGGACGAGGCGCTCCATTTTCTGGCGTTTCCACGGGTCCGTGGCGGCAGCTTGGTTCGCGTAGAAGTGCGGGAACGAGGTTAACAGAGTATCGACGATCCGGAGCTTGTTCGCCTTGATCGAGGAGCCGGTCTCGGTGACGTCCACGATGGCGTCAACGAGGTCGGGGACCTTGACTTCGGTGGCCCCCCAGGAGAACTCGACCTCGGCTTCGATGCCTTTCGACTTCAGGTAGCGTTCGGTGATCGCCACTCCTTCGGTTGCAATTCGTTTGCCCTGAAGGTCTTCCGGGACACGGACCGGGGAATTTTCGGGAACCACCAGCACCCAGCGGGTGGGCATGGCGGAGGCGCGGGAGAAGGGAAGCTCGGCGAGGTCCACGAGGCTGCCGTCGAACTCGCTGGCCCAATCGAAGCCGGTGATGCCGCAATCGATGAAGCCCTGGTCAATGTAACGTGCAACTTCTTGAGCACGAATCAGATACAGATCCAATTCGGAGTCGTTCGAGGTCGGGCGGAGGCCGCGGGAGGAGACATAGACCTCGTATCCGGCCTTCGCGAGAAGGTCGAGGGTCGGACCCTCCAAGGAACCCTTGGGAATGGCCAGTTTGAGTGTCTTTTCTGAGGTCTCCGGCATCGCGGCGGGCGGCGGGGATAGCGGGGGCGACGCCGGGAGGCAAGGGAAGTTTTTGGCAGACGGCACTCTCCGGACCCGGAATTTGAAAAAGCGCCGGATTCGGGCCGCAAGGGGGTTTGCCCTGCCGGGAGCCCCTCCCCGGCGCGCAGAAGTCCCTGAAATCTCAAGATTTTCGGCTTGCCAACGGGGTCTGGGGGCCTAGTTTCGCCGCCCCGTTTCAACTTTCAAAACACCGGCGGGCAGTCGGAGCCCCGTGGCTCGCCGGTTCTTCCATCGGGGCAATTGCCGGAAGGAAAAGCGAAACCAAACCAACCTAACCTTAACCCCGTTAAGAACATGAGCACCGCAGTGCTTGAATCCCAAACCAACCAGGAACTTGCCGATCTGATCGATTCCAAGTTCCGCGAGTTCCGCGAAGGAACCATCGTGAAGGGCACGATCATCGAGATCCGCCCGCAAGTCGTCCTCGTCGATATCGGCTACAAGTCCGAGGGCGCCATCCCGTCGAACGAGTTCGAGGATGAAGAAATCGAAGTCGGCGATGAAGTCGAAGTGCTTCTCGAAAAGCTTGAGAACGACGAGGGCATGGTGGTCCTCTCGAAGGAAAAGGCGGCCCACAAGCAGAACTGGGAAAAGATCGTCAAGGTGTTCCAAGACGGCGGTCTCGTTCGCGGCAAGGTCAAGTCGGTCGTCAAGGGCGGTCTCACCGTCAACGTCGGCGTCGAGGCCTTCCTGCCCGGCTCGCAGGTGGACATCATCCCGCCGAAGGATCTCAACGAGTACGTCGGCAACATCTACGAGTTCAAGATCGTCAAGGTCAACGACGAGCGGAAGAACATCGTGCTTTCCCGCCGCGAGGTCATCGAGGCCGAGCGTGCCGAGCTGCGCCAGCAATTCCTGCGCACCGTCAAGGTGGGCGACAAGGTCACCGGCGCGGTCAAGAACATCACGGACTTCGGTGCGTTCGTGGACTTGCAGGGCATGGACGGCCTGCTTCACATCACCGACATGTCGTGGGGCCGGATCAACCACCCCTCCGAGATGCTCGTCATCGGCCAGCCGGTGGACGTGGTCATCCTGGACGTGGACCGCGAGAAGGAGCGCGTGTCGCTCGGCCTGAAGCAGATGTCCGACAATCCCTGGGAAGACATCGAGCGGAAGTTCCCGATCGGTTCGCAGGTCAAGGGCAAGGTCACCAAGCTCCTGCCTTACGGCGCGTTCATCGAACTCGAGCGCGGTGTCGAAGGTCTGGTGCACGTGTCCGAGCTTTCCTGGGTCAAGCGCATCACCCGCCCGAGCGACGTGCTCGAGCTCGACCAGGTCATCGAGGCCGTCGTGCTCGGCATCAGCATCGAGGAGCAGAAGATCTCCCTCGGCGTGCGCCAGCTCGAGCCGAATCCCTGGGACGAAATCGAAGTCCGCTACCCGATCGGTGCCACCATCAAGGGCCCGGTCCGCAACCTCACCGCTTACGGTGCGTTCGTGGAACTGGAAGAAGGCATCGACGGCATGGTACACGTCTCCGACATGTCCTGGACCCGCAAGATCAATCACCCTTCCGAAGTTCTCAAGAAGAACGACGAAGTGGAAGCGATCGTGCTTTCCATCGACAAGGCCAACCAGCGCGTCTCGCTCGGCCTCAAGCAGCTTGAGGACGATCCATGGAGCCACATCGACGAGCGCTTCAAGGTGGGCGACCTCGTCAAGGGCACCGTGGCGAAGATCGCTTCCTTCGGCGCCTTCATCAGCCTCGATGGCGACATCGACGGCCTGATCCACATCTCGCAGCTCAGCGAGGACCACGTGGAGAAGGTGAAGGACGTGATCAAGGTGGGCGACGAAGTCGAAGCCCGCGTGATCAAGGTCGACAAGGTCGAGCGCCGCATCGGTCTCTCGATCAAGGCGGTCAACTACAGCGAAGCCGACCTCAAGAAGGAAAGCGCCAGCTTCGAAAGCCTGCGCCCGTCCTCCGAGATGGTGGGTCTCGAGCAGGCCTTCAACCTCGCCGCCTTCAAGGCCGAGGAGTGGAGCCCGTCCGAAGACTGATCCGCCGCGTCAGCTACAATTCCAAGAAGCCGGGAGGGAAACCTCCCGGCTTTTTTCGTATATAGCGGTGCTTCACCAAGGAAGGGGTGCGTCTCGCGCCCCGGCCAACATGGAGTGGCGGGTCCATGAGTGCCGGAAACTCGCGGCAACAAGCCGCATCGTGAGCTGACCTAACCTCTTGACCCGAACCGCCTC
>CBFGPU010000148.1:0-6434 GCA_965650715.1 uncultured Haloferula sp.
TCAGATCCCGTTGAAGAAGCACGGGCCGCCGAGGGCCTTCAGGCGGGCGCCGAGCCGGGCCCGCCGGGTGCGGGTGCCATCGAGATCGACTTCCCTGCCGCCTTCCGGAGTCGCTTGGCCCCATGCTCCTTGCCAATGGAAGAGACCGCTGATCGCGAGCTGTTGCACCCAGGGATTCGAGGGATCTTCGAACAACACGGCGCGCGACCACGCGGGATCGAGCGGGCTCGGAGCCCATTCTTCGGTCAACGGGATCACGGCCGCGTCTTCTCCCGCCGCCGTTTCGCCTTCCACCGGTGGCAGGACGACGGATGCAGGGTCCTTCTTTCCTTCGAGAACATCGAGCGCCTCGTTGGCGTTGGCGTGGGCCAAAAGCAAAAGGGAACCGCCAAGACGCAAAGTGCGCCAAGTTCCAGAGAAGAGGGCGCTGGTGCGGCATGGCCCCAGTATTCCGTCTTGAGTCTTCGAATCTTGAGTCTTCATCCAGATCACTTGGTTTTCTTCGTGGCGGCCTCTTCCGCTTCGGCACGCTCCTTGGCCTCGCGTTCCTTGCGCTGGTTCTCCCGGTCGGCGGCGCGTCGCACGCGGCTCAGGTATTGTTCGAGGCTGGCCTTGTCGCCGGTCTTGAGGGAAAGGGCGCGCTCGATGTAGGGCAGGCCCTCCACATACTGTTTCTCTCGTACGAGAAGCTGGCCCATGCCAAGGTTCGCCTGATAGGCAACCGCCGGCTTCTCCAACGCGAGCTTGTAGTGGACCTTCGCCTCGCCGAGGTCGTCGCCGCGCTTGGACTCGTCCGCCTCGTTTTTGGCGAGATTGTCGTGATGCTTGGCGAGTTCCAGCATGACCTCGGCATTGCCGGGATCGCGCTTGAAGAGATCGCGCAGCAGCGTGCCGACTTTCGCGCTGTCGCCGCTGCCTTGGGCGATCTTCACGCGGACCAGATCCAGTTCGAGTTGATCGGCACTGCTCAGGGTCGCGACCTTCGCCACCTTGTCCACGAAGGCCTCCGCCTTCTCCGGATAGCCGTAGTCGTTCAGGATTCGGGCGGACTTCAGCGCCCGTTGGACATCGAGCTTCGGTGTCTTATCGATCGCTTCCAGATAAGCGAAGAGCGCGAGCTGGGCCTGGCCCTGCTCCATGTAGATATTGCCGAGGAGGTTCAGCTCGCCTTCGTTGGCCAAGCCCTTCAAGCGCAGCACCTCGAGGTTCACCGCGGCCTCCATCTTCTTTTCCTGGCCGATGAGGGCATTCGCCTGTTGCAGCCAGAGCTGGCGGTCCTCCGGATTCTCCGCGATCATCGTCTCCAGCATGCTGGTCGCCTCTTCCAGGCGCTCCTGCTGCATCAGCGCCTGCGTAAGCCCGACCTTCCAATCCCGGTTCTCCGGATCGAGCAGGTAGGCCTGGCGATAGGCGTTCTCCGCGGCCAGCGCGTTCTTGTCCTGCAGGTAGCAGTAGCCGAGCATGCCATAGACGCGCGGGCTGGTCTCGCCGAGTTCCACGGCCTTCTGGAGGACGGGCAGAGCCTGATCGAGTTCGTTCTTCGAAATATGCAGGTAGCCGAGGTTCGTGTGCGCGCGGCGGAAGCGCGGGAAACGGCGGATCGCTTCGCTGAAGGCACGGCGGGCCTCATCCGTTCGATCGGAGGCAAAGTAGAGGTTGCCGAGCACGAAGACCATCGTCGCGCTGATCTCGCCCGGTTTCTTCTCCGGATCGGTGGGCGCTTCCGTTTCCTTCACGAAGCGCACGATCTCTTGCTCCGCGGCGATGAACTGGTTCTTGCCGAAGAGATCCTGCACCTTGCCGAGCAGCGCCTGCTCGTCCGCGGAGATCTTCGGCTCGACATCGGACAGGATGCCATAGCTGCCGACGAAGTCCTTCAGGAACTTCGGGTCCCGGAACAGGATCGCGGGCGCGTTGATCGTCTCGGCGGTCGCCGATAGCGAGAGTGCAAGGAGGATGGGAGAGAGGAAGCGCATCACTTTTTCTTCACTTCAAAGTTGTAAGGCACGAGGCAGTTGGCGCGGACATTGCGGCCGCCCTTGGTGGCGGGCTTGAACTTCCAGCGCGAGACGGCGCTTGCCGCCGCCTTGTCGAGATCGGGGTGACCGGAGGACTGCTTGATCGAGGTGGAGACGACCTTGCCGGACTCATCCACCACGCAGGCGATCAGCACCTTGCCGCCGATGCCCTTGCTCTGCAACGAACTCGGGATCGATGGCTGGATCTTGCTAACGGGAGTCGGCGGGGAATCGACATCGCCGCCCATCAAACTGTCGCCACCGCCTCCGCCACCGCTCCCGCGACGACCGACACGCGGCGCACTGACGGTGAAAGTACCCGACCCGCCGGAAGCGAGGTCGCCCAAGTCCATGCCGATGTCCATGTCCGCGGCGCTATCGTCGGACATCTCCTCGGGAGCATCCGCCTCCGCGATGTCCTCGGAAACTTCCGAAGGCTCCGGCTCCGCGAGGTTCTCTTCCTCCGGCGGTGCGGGAGGCGGCGGCGGTGGCGGCGGGGGAGGCAAGGAAAGATCCACGATCACGATCTCCTCCTTCTCCTTCTTTTCGCCGCCGCCGAAGAGCACGAAGGACACCACCCCGCCGAGCACGACGATCCCAAGCAGCGCGCCCATGATGAGGCGCTGGCGGGATTTCCGCGGTGGCGGGACTTGGTGGCGGGCCATGATCCGGAGCCTATTTCGGCTTCTGCGTCGCGAGGCCGATCTTGTCGATGCCGAGGCGGCCGAGCACGGAAAGCACGCCCATCACCTCGCGATATTGCGAGGCGCTGTCGCCACGCACCACCACGGGGATGTCGGGAGTCGTGAGCTTCATCGCGCTCAACTTGCTCTCCAGTTCCTCGAGCGTGACCGGAGTCTGGTTGAGCTGGACCTTCCCTTCGGAGTCCACCGTGATCGCCTGGATCTTCGGCACGCTGAGGTTCTTCACGGCCTTGTCGCTGGCCTTGGGAAGCTCCACCTTCATGCCTTTCACCCCGGCGGCCGTCATCACGATGAAGATGAGCAGCAGCACCAGATAAAGGTCCACCATCGGGGTGACGTTGATATCGTCGAAACTCTTGTCGTCGGCCGAGGCCATGTCAGTGACGGATTAGGATTTGTCGGCGGCCGCGAACTGGGCCGCATTCGGGTGATCGGAGCCTTGGTAGAGCTCCGCCATCTTGGCGATGAACTCGTCGATGAAGACCTGCATCTCCCCGACGATGTTCTTGATCCGGCTATTGAGATAGGAATAGGCGAAGAGCGCGGGGATCGCGACGATCAGACCTGCCACGGTGGCGAGCAGAGCGGAGGCGATGCCGGGAGCGATGGCATTCACGTCCACCTCGCCCACCTTCGAGATGATGGCGAAGGTGATCATGACGCCCACCACGGTGCCGAGGAGGCCGACATAGGGACCACCCGCGATGCTGATGGTGAGGTAGATCAGGCCGTTGGTGAGCTTGTGCTGCGCGCGAACCAGCCCGGCGTCCAGTGCGGCGCGGATCGCCTGCATCGAGCGCCCGGAGAGGCCCTTCTTGTGCATGCGATCCTGCTGAAGGCGGTGCCGGATCTCCTCCGAGCCAATGTGATAGATGTCGTAGAGGGGCGACTTCTTCAGGAGCTCCTGCGCCTGGCCATCGGCATTCCCGCCCAGACTCTGGATGCTGTTGGGATCACCGTGGTCGATCGCCGTCAGATCGTTCGAAAGCTGGCTCCAGCGGTGCATGAACTCCTCCGTGCCCTTCTGGACCTTGTTCAGGTAGAAGAATTTCCGTGCGGCCACGGTCCAGCCGGTCGCGATCATCAGCACGCAGATGCCGATCGCGATCCAGCCGTCGAACATCATGTTCTTCGCGATATCCCCGAAGAGCGCGACGTGCTCCATTGCACCGCCATGGCTGCCTTCGGGATTCTTCAGCGCGGCCTCGATGGCGCGGCCGTTGGTGGCATCGAGCGGGACATTGCCCTCGCCCGTTTCGATCGCCTTCGCGATGCTGCCGTTGGTTTCCGCCAGGGGCACGATGGCGGGCAAGTTCGCGCCGGTATCCGCGGCGGATGCCACGCCTTCGAAGGACTTGTCGAGCGAAGCGAAGAGCACCGCGGGGCCCGCGAGCAGCAAGGTGCCCTCGATGGCCTGGCCCGCGCGGCCGAGAGCCTTGCCTTCGAAACGATGACCGCCCGCAATCTCACCGAGACGGGCGAGCCCGGTCTCCAGGATCTTGAAGCGCTCCGCCACCACGGACTTCGGATCGCCCGCGGCCATCGCCTTCTGGTCCGCGCTCTCGATCGCCTGCTTGTAGAGCTGGCTCTCCGCCGGATGCAGGCGCGTGACGACAGCCTTCGAATACTGCGCGAGCACGTCGGTGGCGTAAGTGACATCGGCCTTCCGAGTCTCGATCTCGCGTTCGAGGCTGCGGACCTTGCTGGTGCGCAGCTCCTCGTCGCGCTCGAGCGTACGCAGCTCCTTCGACAGCTTCACGACCTCGTCGTCGAGGCGGTTCACCTCGCGATAGAGGCCGAGGCGGAGGTCAGAGTATTCCTTCTGCGTGGACAGCAATTCACCCGCCGCCTACTTGATCGATTCACGCGCCTCCTCGAGCGCGCCCGCGGCGGAAGTCTGGACTAGGGCGAGGCCCAGCAAGGCCCCGGTGACAAAACGATGGATCATGGTTGGATGAGCGGGAGCTGGCTGAAAGTGGCGTCCTTCTCGCTGGAGGCGGAAGCGACAAGCTGTTGGATCTGCGGCGCGAGTTCGTTGCGTTCGGTGAACTTCCATCCGTCCGCTTCGGGACGGCCGGTCAGCGCGAAGCTGCCGTCCTCGTTCACCGCATAGGCCATGGCGAGGCCGAAATAGACGACCTGCACCTTGAACTCGCGGCCCTGCGAGTCCTTGCGCAACTCCGGGTGGACATGCACCCCCTGCTGGAACTTTTCGATATCCGCCATGAGTTCCACGGCGTTGAAGAGGCGCTTGGAGACATCCTCGGTCCGCTTCTCCGGGGGAAGCTGGAGACCCTTCTGCAAGGTCTCGATGGCGAGGGCCACCTTCGCCTGCTGCTTGAGAGGCTCCGGAAAGATCGGAAGCTTCGCGGCAAGGCCTTCCTCCAGCACGCGGAGCTGCTTGGCGAGTTCCTCCTGGGCGGCGGCGTAGCGGTCGCGCTCGGCGAGCTTGTCGAGGGATTGGGTATCGCCGCCTTCCTTGCGGGTCTTGGCGCGTTCGATCTGTTCCTTGAGATCCTCGATCTCCTTCTCAAGGCCTTCCTTGTAGCCCTTGAGCACCTCGCGGTCCTTATCCCACGAGTCTTCCTCGGCTTGGATCTTCTGCATCGTCTCGATCCATTCCTTGACCGAGGTGCGGAGTTCTTCAGCGCCGTTCGCAGGCGCGACCGGCTGCTGCGCCATCAGGGGGAAGGTGGCGAAAACGACACCGGGAAGGAGTAAAGTCAGACGCATGGCGGGAAACGGAGGGAAGAAAAAAGGGGTCACCGGCGTTTGCCGATGACCCCGATGTGACGGTTTCGTCAGACAGGGTGATTTCGAGGCACATCACCCCCTGAATCCCAAGGAGTTTTCTGTATGAATCCTCCTCCGCCGGGACGACGCGGTCGCTCCGCTACGAAGGGAAAAGGGCCGCCGGCGCTTGCCGGCGGCCCCTGGATCATTCGGTCCGCCGAGGGCGATTAGTTCGACTCGATGCGGATGAAGAGCTCGGTGCCCGTCAGGAGAGCGGGGCTCAAGGTCACTTCAACCGTTTCGACTTCGCCGACGGTGCCCGTCACGACCTGGGTCGCACCCGCGTCCTCCGTCCAGCCCGCGAGGGTGGTGGAGGTCAGGATGCTGTAATCCAGACTGGTGAGGCTGGCGGTACGGCGGGTGTAGCTGAACTTGCCGGTCGCCTTGTCCAGCGGAACGCTGATGGCATTCACGGAAGCGCCCGACTGCGGGTTCAGGCCGAAGGCGTATTCGAACTCGTTGGTCACGCCGTCGCCATCGTTGTCGCCCGTCATGTTACCGGGAGTCACGCCATTGGCCGTGGCCCAGGTATCGAAGTCGGACACGGTACCGCCGCCGGTAAGCACGCCGCTCGCCGAGAGCTTGGTCCAGCCAGCCGCCCATGCATCGGAGCCGAAGGCGCCGCGGTAGGTGGTGGCCACCGGTGCACCGGCTTGCAGTGTCGCGCCGTTGGATGCCAGCAGCGGAGATGTCGCCGCGGGACGCGGATCGATCGCCGTGAGGACATTCGAGCCATCCCGGGTGTAGGTCGTGTACTGCGGGTTGGTGTTCGCGTCGGAGTTGCCGTTCTGCACCATGCCGAGGGCGTTGTAGAACAGGTTGTTGCTGTTCGTGCCGCCGATGTAGGTGGCGTTGCTGCCCGGAGTGCCCGCGCCGAAGCGGCCCACCGTGTTGTGCGCCGCCGCCGGGGTCGAGCCCG
>CBFGPU010000149.1:0-6423 GCA_965650715.1 uncultured Haloferula sp.
GTGGACGACGCGGTGTCCCCGCCGCTGCGGATCCAATGCCTGCCAGCCCGGGCGGAGCGCGACGAACTGGCCGGGGCCATGCTCGCCCACCTGCTGCGCCAGCACGGCTTCGAGGCCGCGCACTCCCCCGGCAAGCGCAGCGCGAACGAATTGGTCGCGGAGTTGGAGCGGAAAATGGCCGACCTCGCCTGCATTGCCGTGCTCGCGCCATCCAAAGCCATCCATGCCCGCAACCTCTGCCTGAAGATCCACGAATCGCTTCCCGAACAGCGGGTGATCATCTGTCTCCACGAGCGCGGCGGAGACTCCGGGGAAAGCGTCAAAATGCTCCGCGATGCAGGGGCGGAGGAAGTTTTCCATTCGCTCTCGGAGACAGCCGAGTGGTGCGACCGCACCGCTTTCCGCTTCGCCGGGTCCAGGGAACCGGCACCGCTTCCGGACAACGAGGAGGAGCGGCTCGCGGCACTCGACGAACTCGGACTGCTCAATCCGGAACGGGAACCGGTCCTGGACAACGTGGCGGCGAAGATGTCGCGGGTCTTCGAAGTGCCGCTGGCGGCGATCACCCTGGTGGACCGCGAACGCCAATACTACAAGGCACACACCGGACTGCCCGGGGAGCTCGCCGAAAAAGACGGCATTCCCCGCGACCTGTCCGCCTGCACTCATGTCGTGGCGGCCAATGCCGTGGTCGTCGTGGAAGACCTGAAGCGCGACCGCCGCTTCACCGGCAACCCCATCTTCGAGACGCACGGCCTCCGCTTCTATGCCGGGGCACCGATCCGCGCGGCGAACGGCCTGGCCATCGGAGCCCTCTGCGTGATGGATACGGTTCCACGCCGCTTCAGCCGCCGCGAAAAACGGCTTCTCGAAGAAAATGCCGCAGAGCTGGCAAGCGAGGTCGAACGTTTGGCCGGAACCACCGCGTGATCATGCCGAATGCAGCGATTTCGCGCTCCGAATGGATGCTTTTGCAATGTTCCACCCATCTCTCTAACAACACCAAAAAACCCTATTCGACTCATCTCCAACATGATCCAAGCAAAAACGAAATCCGTGCACTCCTCCTGCTATAATAGGACCCGTCGCGACCGGGCATCAATGCAGGCTGGGTGTGCCGCCCGAAAACGACCCACATCAACCAGACCCCGGCGACGCGGAATTCCGAATTTTAGGGCAGCTCGGAACTCTGCAGTCGCCGGGGCGCCTTCTTTCAAGGCGGTCGCGCCAAACGGCGCACGGCGATGGCTTGAAAAAAGCGCAGGTTTCCTGATTACCCTCACCGAATCGCCATGATAGTGGAACGCCTCCCCGCCACCGTGGACCCGGAATCTTCTTCAAACCCCGCCGCATCCCCAGCAACCCCGCCACTGCGGGTCCTGGTGGTGGACGATGGTCGCAACGCGGCCGATATCCTTGCACTCTTCTTTGAAATGGAGGGCCATCAGGTCGGCGTCGCATATGACGGCCTCGAAGCCGTCGCGCAGGCCGAGCTTCTGCGGCCGCAGCTCATCCTGATGGATATCGGGATGCCGAAACTGGACGGTTTGGAAGCCGCCCGCAGGATCCGCAGCCAGGAAGGAGGCGGAAACATCGTCATCGTGGCGCTTAGCGGCTGGGATCAAGAAGCTCATAAGCGCCAGTGTGCCGAAGCGGGTTTCGACGATCACCTTGCCAAGCCGGTGGAACCGAACGAGCTCCGGTCCCTGATCGATCGCTATCACGGTCGCCTGGCCGCGATCGCCGCAGGTTGAAGGCGGAGCGCAACTTGCATGGGAAACCCGCAAGTTGCACGGGGTAGTTGTACCTGGCGGGGCTGAGGACATCGCAACAACGGACAAAACCCTTTCCCCTGCCCGTACGGCATGCCTTTTGCGAAAGGGCGAAGCGCTGTCGTCCCCCGGCGGCAATGATCCGATGAACACGATTCCCCTGCCCCGTCCGCTGGAGAGCTTTTTCGTGCTCCAATCCAGCCCCCGCTCGCAAACCGGCGTCCTCCATCTTGAACGCGGCCGGGCCACCGCCCCCGAATGTGATCCCGAACGCGACCGCAGTCTCTTGCTGATCGAGGGCGAGCTCGTGGTCGAAGTGGGGAATGCGGGTCAAACCATCCGCCCCGGAGCCAGCCTGACCATCCCCGCCGGAGTGAAACACCGTATGATCAATCGCGGTGCCCGTGCGGCCTTGGCCTTCACCGTCGTCGCGTGAGAGGGGCCCTCCCTTGGATCGAACTCAGTCCGCGGGTGCCGCGACGGCCACCAATATCTCACGGATCGCGGAGGGATGGGCGGGCTTCACCAGATGATGGTCAAAACCGGCATCGCGGGTTTTGCGACGGTCTTCTTCCTGCCCCCAGCCGGTAAGTGCGACGAGGAGGATTTTCCTGCCCCACTCTTCGGCCCGCACGGCGCGCGCGGCCTCCCAGCCGTCCATGACCGGCATGCCCAGATCCATGAAGATGGCATCGGGCAGGAAAGCGGCTGCGAGCTCGAGACCGTCGCGGCCGTTTCCCGCCACCCGGGTTTCGTGGCCCATGTGCTCGATCAACATGGCCAGGGTCGTGGCGGCGGCTTCGTTGTCATCCACGACCAGGACACGGCGCTTTGGAACCGGTGAAGCCGGCTCCGGAAGACGCCCCGCCGGAGAGGCGCTCCCGTCTTGCGCCGGCAGGGGCAGATGGAAGCTGAAGGCGCTCCCCTCGCCCGGTCCCCGGCTCTCCGCACGCACGCTCCCGCCATGCATCTCCACCAGCGATTTCACCAGGGTCAAACCGATGCCCAGACCGCCGTAGGCACTCCCCGACGCGGAATCGATCTGCGTGAACATGTCGAAGATCCGGTCGAGCATCCCCGGCGGGATGCCGATGCCATTGTCGCTCACCCGTACCATGACTTCCCCGTTCCCCGCCGTCACCTCGAGCGAGATCCGACCGCCGCGGCCGGTGTACTTCGCGGCGTTATTCAAGAGATTCGAGATCACCTGGGCGAGCCGGTGCGGGTCCGCCTCCAAGTACACAGGCTGACCGGGCAGCACGATTTCCAGATGATGCCCCGATTCCTCGATGAACGGATTCGAGGCTTCCACCGCGGACCGCACGATCAATCCCAGTTCCGCCCGGACGGTGCGGAGCTTCAACTTGCCCTGCGTGATCCGGGAGACATCGAGCAGATCGTTGACCAGCATCACGAGTTGCTCGACCTGCCGTTCCATGGTGGCCCGCACGCGTTCCACCGCTTCCGGCTTGCCGCCGGACATCTTCATCACCTCCAGGCCCGTCCGGATCGGGGCGAGCGGATTGCGGAGTTCGTGCGCGAGCGTCGCGAGGAATTCATCCTTGCGCCGGTCCGCCGCCCGCAGGTTCTCCACCAGGCGCAGGCGGGCGTATCCGCCGGTCACGTAGTGCGAGATCGTTTCCATGAACTCCAGTTCGTCCGGGTCGAAGCGATCGCGGGTCGTGCTCGCAAATGACAGCGTGCCCAGGAGTTCATCGCCGGCCATCAGGGGATTGCAGGCATAGGCACGGATGCCGAAGCCCTTCACGAGCTGGACCAGCGGGTTCGCCGAATCCTGAATGTCGCACTCCACCATCGCCTTCCGGCGCTGCGCGACGGTGCCGCAGACGGCCTGCCCGAACTCCAGCCGCCCCAAGCCGGCCCGCTGCGCTTCCGGGATCCCGCGGCAGGATTGCAGTTGCAGGGCGTCTCCCGCTTCGTTGACCATGAAGTTGAAGAACACGTCCACTTCCAGCATCGGACTGACCTTGGTGAAGACGCGCTGCAGCATCGCATCCGGATCTTCCGAAGTCAGGATGATGCCCGCCGCCTCCCACAGCAGGCGCAGGCGCCGGGCCTGCCGTTCCAGGAGCTTCTCGGTCCGCTTGCGCTCGGTGATGTCGAGCGCCATCACATAAAAGCCGCGGACCTCCCCGTGACTTTTGAAATCGGGCACATAGGAGATTTCCATGTCGCGCCAGCCCAGCTCGCAGTGCCGGGCCGGCCCCTCGAACTTGACGCTCTGCCCCTGTAGCACGCGGGCGATATAAGGCGCCCGCTGCTCGTAGGTCTCCGCATCGAGCAACTCGCGCAACGGTTTCCCTTTCAACTCCCCGGGCTTGAAACCGAACCATTCCTGGTAGCGCCCGTTGGCGAAGCGGAAAACCTCGCCCCGGTCCAGATAGCTGATCAAGGCCGGCACGTGATCGGAGACGAGGCGCAATTGCCTCCGGCTCTCGCGGAGTGCGGCTTCCGACCGCGCCCGCTGGACCAGCGGCCACACCCGCGCGATGACATGCTCGACGAGCGCGAGTTCCTCCGTGCTCCAGACGCGCGGCCTGTCGTCGGTCACGGCGAGCACCACGGTGCTCGTGCTCTCCGCTTTGAACGGCTGCACCGCGCAGGACAGGATCTTCAGCCGGTTACACGCAGTCGCCCGCTCCTGCGTGAGCGGATGATGGTTCGTATCCGCCACCGCGAAATTGCCCGCGGAAATCTGCTGCCACCATGCTTTCCCGCCGAAGTCGTGGAGAGGATAGTCCCCCGCGAGGTCCGGTGCCCCGTCGCGGACCCAGCCATCCTTGACCGAAATCCGGTCCGCTTCCGGGTGGCACTCCACGAAATGGCAGCGATGCGATCCGAGGCGCTTGCCCACGCTCTCCACCGCGGCGGCGATGATCTCCTTCTCCAAGGTCAAGGGAGCCAAGGTGCCGCTGAGTTCGCTCAGGAATTGCGCCCGTTCCTCCACGATCTTCCGCTCCGTCACGTCCCGGGTCGTTCCCGCGATCGCCTCCACCTCGCCATTGGCTCCGATCACCGGCGTGAAGATGTACTCGTAGATCCGTCGCCCTCCGGTGCCGTGGAATGGAACTTCACCGCGCACCGGCTGCTTGGTCGCGATCACTTGATCGATCTCGCGGTCGTGCATCTCCGCATGCCAAGGCTCGTAACCGAGTTCCAGACAGGTCTTCCCGAGATACTCTTCCGCGGTCTTTCCCCAGGTCTCCAGCAAGGCCTCGTTCGCATAGGTGAAGCGATGCTGGAGGTCGAAGACATAGGCCAGATCGGGAGTCGCCGAGAGCAATCCTTCGTAGAGCCTGCGCTTGCGCTGCGACTCCGCGGTGATGAGTGCGAGTTCCTCCGCGGACTCCCGCCGTTCGGTGATGTCCACGCAACTGCCGATGTAGCCGGTGTGACCGCCCGCGGGATCCAGCAAGCGCAGGGCGTTCCCTTCTACCCAGCACACCGAGCCATCCGGCCTGAGGAAGCGGAACTCGGAGACGGACGAAGTATGGCCCCGCACCGCCTCGTCCCAGCCGTTGAGCACCCGCTCGCGGTCTTCGGGGTGAAGCGCCTTCGCCCAGCCTCCGCCGAGCGCCTCTTCCTCGCTCATCCCCGCCATCTCGCACCAGCTCCGGTTGACGAAAACGGCATCGCCATTCGCGGAAGAAAGAAATATGCCGACAGGCGCGTGAGCCGAGAGCGTGCGGAAGCGCTCCTCGCTTTCACGCAGCAGCGCTTCGACCCGGGCCCGCTCGGTGATATCGACCGAGACGCCGCAGACGCCCACCGGGGAGCCATCCTCGCCAGGTAGCGGGAACTTCGAGGCAAGGAAACGACGGTCGCGGACGGACTCCTCCCACTGGACCGGGACGCCGTCCCGCATGACCTGGAGATCGTGGGCGCGCAGGATGTCGGCCAGTTCCCGCGAGATCATCTCGTGGTCGGTCTTGCCTTCCACGCCTTCGGGATGCCCCAGAGCCTCGCAGGCGATCGGATTCGCGAGGGTATAGCGGCCCTCCGCATCCTTCGTGAAGATGGCTACCGGCGAATTCACCGCGAGGGTGCGGAAGCGCTGCTCGGTCGCCCGCAGCGCCGCTTCCGCCCGTTTCAACCCGGAGATATCATTGAAGTAAAGATTGACGTATCCTTGCTGCACCAGCGGTGCGACCCGGACGTAATACGTGTGGCCGCCGGAGCAGAGTTCCACCGTCCGTTTCTCGCCGGTCTGCAATGCCGTGACCGCGAGATCGGCGAGGATGGCGGGCGCTTGCCCGCCGGGCCCGGATTCCAAGCTGGAGAGCAACTCGTCCGCCGCGGGATTGCCGAAGGTCACTTGCCCCGCGGCATCCAGGCGCATGACCGGGGAGGGATTCTCGAACGGGAGGCGGCTCGCGAGTTCCCGCTCGAGCTCGGCTTCGCGCCGGGCCGTGATGTCGACCAGCATGTTGACTGCACCCGTCACCCGCCCGGTGGGGTCGCGGATCAATTCGGGATAAGGGATCACGTGACGGCGGGTGCCGTCGGCACGCTCGATCACGATTTCGCTTCCGGCCTCGGGCTTTCCGCCCCGCAAGGCCACCGCCATCGGACAGTCTTCCAGCGGCAAGGGTTTACCGTCCGGCAACAGGAGGCGGGCCGAGCCGCACCA
>CBFGPU010000150.1:0-6417 GCA_965650715.1 uncultured Haloferula sp.
TATTCATCGCAGGACTCCGGCCAAGCGCTCGCCATCCGGGGACGCACTAGGAATCAGCGAGATAAGGCACCCGGCAAAAAATCGATTCAAACGATTCCTCTCCAACCCTGCGGGAAAGGGTTGCGGGATGCATGATGGGGCGGTCATATGCTCCGGCATGGTGGTTGAGAAGGTGAAGTACGTGATCTGGGCGGCGGATTGGCAGCGATGCCTTGCGTTTTACCGGGATCTTTTCGGCGGTGTGGTCAGCTTCGAATCGGAGACTTGGAGCGAGATCGTCATCGCCGGAGCAACGATCGGCGTGCACGGCGGAGGCGAGGGCAAGCGGACTTGGACCGGCCTGTCATTCCAGCTCGATGATCTCCGCGCCGGGATCGCGCGCCTGGCGGAGTGCGGCGGGGCATTGACCCGTGAGCCGGAAGACACTCCGGAGGAACCCATTCATCTCGCGATGTGCGTGGATACCGAGGGAAACGAGTTCATGATGACGCAGCGAAGGGGCTAATCAGACCGCGTCCGGAGTCCTCCGCGCGTGTTTGAAGCGTCTTGTGTGAATAATTTGAGGGGAGGGGGATTGAACTTGTCCCCTTGTGGGATCCACGGATAGCAGGGGCCAGTCCTCCACTCCGTTCCGTCCTCCTCTTATGATATCTCCCCCCTTCCGCTTGTACCGATGGGTACTGGCATTCGTGTTGGTAGCCCTTGCTGCGACGGCAACCGCTCAGACGCAGTGGGTCGCCAGCGATCGTCAAGGGGATGAAGTGAGGTTTCTCTATGGAGACCGGGTCCGCCGCTATGATCTCAATACCCAATCGTGGCTGGCCGCTTTCACCTTGCCCCGGGCGAATGCGGTGGCCATGGCGGCCGACGCGGAAGGATCGGTGGTCGCTTATGGCAGCTCGGTTTATCGCTACAGCGCTGCTTTCACGGACGAGAGTTTGGTAGGCAGCACGTCCAGCGCGATCCAGTCGGTCTTCTTGGACGGCGATCTGGTGATCGCCGTGCATTCCACCGGCCTTTACGGGCGCATCACGATTTTCAACCGCAACACCGGGGCGGTGCTTTCTTCGGCCAATACCTATGTGGATTCCATCTACGGGGCCAGCCATGCCAAGGGATCGAACCGTCTCTATGGCCGCAGCCAGGGAGTCAGCCCCTCGGATATTGTCACCGCGAGCTACACGGATGCCGGCATCGTGACGGGCCCTTCCGACAGCCCCTACCACGGCGACTATGCGGGTGCCTCGAAGACTTGGATCTTCCCCGATGAAACCCGGGTGGTCGATTCCTCCGGCACCGTTTATAATACCCCGGGTTTGAGCTATTACGGAAGCTTTGCCGGGACGCTCACCGATATCGCTTTCAATGGAGACGTGCCGATTGCCCTGCGCGGCAACGAACTCATCTCCTTCACCCATACCTTGCTTGAGGCAGGCCGCGCTCCCGTCACGGCCACGGCAAACAGCGAGCTGCAGGTGACCGCATCCGACGCCTACGTCTTCAGCCCCACCAATGCGGACCCTTCCGTCGAGGTGGTTGCCCTGACCGCGATCAAGGCTCCGGAGCCGGGGTCGCCGGTCAATCCGGAAGGATTGGCGTACACCGTGGACGATGTCTTTACGGACAAGGACGGGAACCTGCTCCTCTTTAGCAAGGCCCAGATGAGCCTCTTCCGCTGGTCCCCCTCAAGCCGCTCGTACACCGGCAGCTTTCCCTTGGTCGGCGCGCCGCTGTATGCCGCGTACTCGAAGGAGAATCACACGGCTTATTTCGCCTACGAGAACCAGATGGTGCGGAAGATGGATCTCTCCGAACCCGAGCCCCAGGAGACCGCTTTCTTCAACCTGCCCGGTGTCCCCCGCGGCCTGGCCACCGCCGGATCCTTTGTCTTCGCCTCGGACCCGTCGGGCGCCTGGGGATCGCACTACGTCTTCGCCGCGGATGGCACCATGACCCACTCGCTTGACTGGAACTACTACTCGCGCGTGTGGGAGTGGGATCCGGTGAAGCGGCGGATGTATTTCTTCCGGGACGATAGCAGCCCGAACGATCTTCACTTCGAGACCATCGACGAAGCCGGGAAAATCGTCGGGGAAGGTGAAACGCCTTACCATGGCGACTTCAGTGCCGTGCCGCCGATCCGCGTGAGTCCGGATGGTAACCGGGTGATCATCGGTAGCGGGGTGGCTTTCCAGACCGATGGCATGAGCAAGGCCGCCAGCCTCGCGAATGATTTCAGCGACGCGGTGTGGCGCGGAGACAAGCTCTTCACCATCCGCCTCATCAATGGAGTCACCCAGCTCCAGGCTTGGGAAGGACCGCAGTTGTTGCCCGGCTCGCTGGTCCGTCAATTCAGCGGAACCCCGGTGCGCTTGCTCGATACCAAGGCGGGACTGCTCCTTATCACCTCGGTGGATGGGACCCCGCGTTTCATCCTGCTGAATGCCAGATTCCAGACGATCTTCATGTCTCCGAGCAAACCGGCGGCACCTGCCGATCTCGCCCTGGTCGCGCGGACGGTGAACTCCGTGACCCTCTCGTGGGAGGACATGTCGGACAATGAGGATGGCTTCCGGGTGGAATACCTCGATGACCAGGAAGCGTGGGTGAAGGCCGCGACCGTCCGTGCCTGCGTGACCCGCGCCAAGGTGGGCAAGCTCAAGCCGGAGACCACCTATCGCTTCCGGGTCGTGGCGACCGCGAAGAGCCTGGTATCCACCGCTTCCAACGAGGTTTCCGCGACGACGCTGAGTTCCGCGAAGCAACCGGCGGGCGAGCCCTATTTCCTGCGCGTCAGCCGGATCTTCAACGACCGCATCACGCTCGAATGGCAGGACAATGGCCACAAGGAGTCGGGATTCCTCATCTATCGCTCCACTTCCCCCTCGGAAATGGGCTCCGAGCTTCCGGTGCCGGCGAATGCCACCAGCTTCACCGACGGCGGCTTGGTAGCCTCGACCACGTACTACTACCGCATCCAGATCGTGGGGAAAGGGGTCGCGGGCGATCTTTCCGGCCAGGTCAATGCAACGACCGGGTACGGCTCCTACCGGCCCAGCGCGCCCGGCAGCCTGAAGGCCGTGATGGACGGCTCCGGTGCGGTCCTCCTTACCTGGAAGGACAATTCGATGAATGAGGAGGAATTCATCATCGAGCGCAGTTCACCGGGGACGACCTGGGCGGAGACCGGAAGGGCGGGCTACAATGTGACAAGCTTCACCGATGCTACGGTGAGCCCGGGCACGAGCTACACTTACCGCGTCAAGGCATCGAATGCGGCCGGAAGCTACACCTCCTACACTGTCACCATCACCACGCCGAAGCTCGGTGGCGAATTCGCGGGACATGCGATCCGCTGGGGAAATGTTTACTACTTCGCCTTCAAGTCGCCGAACCGGATCGAGCGCTACAATCTTGCCAAACGCTCCTGGTTCAAGCCGATCATGCTCGAAGCCGAGCCCAGTGCCTTGTGGGCGGATGAATCCGGGATATTCGTGGCCGAGGACCGCGCGATCGTCCGTTACAAGCTTAACGGCACCGGCCGCACGCCGCTGGCGAATGGCGAAGGCCAGGTGACGGCGCTTTTCACCGCGGGAAGCGTGCTCGCGTTCAACAGTGGCGACGGCTTCACGACACTCGACAAGCTGAACGGGAACTTTCTTTCGACCTTCGACTATTGGTACCAGCCCTCCGGGATCTCGTCGTTGCCGGGTTCAGACACCGTTTACTTCCGCAGCAGCTATGGCTCCGGAATCCATTCCTTCGAGATCGGCGCGGACGGCAAACTCGTGAAGAGCATGCAGAGCCCGTACTCGTCGAGCTACTCCTACCCCAAGCGGACCTTCGTCTTTCCGAATGGTGCCCGGGTGGCGGACGATACCGGCAACGTCTATGCATCCGATGCCCTCGCATACAACAACAGCCTCGGCGGGGCATTCACCGACCTGAGTTTCCACGGCCAGGATATCCCCATCGTCCTGAGGGAGCAGAAGCTCGTCGCCTACAGCAACTCGTTCCTTGAGGCCGGCTCCTATGATCTCGGTGCCGCGGGCCTGCGTGTGGCCGTTTCCGGTCAGAACGCGATCGTCTTTTTCGACGATGGAAGCTCCGAGCGCGGTTTGCGGGTGCAGGTCGTGCCCCTCTCCCTGTTGGCCGCACCGGTTCCGGGCGCACCGATCGATCCCCGCGGGCTGGCCTTCACGCCGGACGACGTCTTCGTCGACAAGAACGGCGAAGTGCTGCTTTTCAGCAAGGGACAGCTCAGCCTCTTCCGCTGGTCGCCCGCCACCAAGCAGTACCTCCCCACATACCCGCTGCTGGGCGCACCGGCTTTTGCCGGATACTCCAGCGAGAACCACCGCGCCTACTTTGCCTACGACAGCCAGATGGTGCGCGAGATGGATCTCTCCGCGGCCGAGCCGGTGGAGAGCCCGCTCTTCAATCTGCCAAGCCCGCCGCGTGGTTTCGTCCTGGCGGGGGAGTTCCCCTACGTGGCCACCAGCAACGGCCTGAAGACCTTCACCCCCGCCGGCGAGGCCATCACGAACGGCGGCTTCACCTACTACTACGGAAACCATAATACTTGGGATCCGGTAAACCGCCGCGTCTATCATTTCCGCGATGGAACCAGCCCGGGCGATCTCCACTACGATGCGATCAGCGCGAGCGGCGAGATCACGGGAGGAGGCGAGACCCCCTACCATGGCGATTTCACCCCCCTGAAGCCGATCCGCGTGAGCCCGGATGGCTCCCGCATCGTGATCGGCAGCGGTGTCGTGTTCGATGCCACGGGCTTGACCAAGGTCGCCTCGCTCGCGAACGCCATCACGGATGCCGCGTGGTTTGGCGAGCGTCTTGTCACCGCGCGCCTGATCAACGGCATCACGCAACTCCAGACATGGACCGGCCCGCAATTCGTTTCCGGTCCGGACGTGCGGCAGTTCACCGGCACGCCGTTGCGTTTGCTGGTGCTGGATTCCAGCCGCCTGCTTCTCATTTCCCTGGTCGATGGCGTCCCGCGCTACACCCTGCTCGACGAGGAACTGGAACCCACCTACATCTCCCCGACGAAACCGGCGCCGCCCTCCGGCCTGGTTGTCACGGGCCGCGGCACCACGACGGTTAGCCTGAGCTGGACGGATGGCTCCGACAATGAAGACGCCTTCCGGATCGAGTACCGCACGGTCGCGGGCGAGTGGGTCCAGGGCGGTACCGCCGCGGCGGATGCCACGACCGGCACGGTCACCGGGCTTGCCCTGGGCACTACCTATGAGTTCCGGGTGGTGGCCACTTTGGCCGATCTCGCATCGTCGCCGAGCTCTTCCGTTTCCGCTACCACGCTCACGAGCCCCGACCAACCGGTGGGCGAGCCCTACGGCCTGAAGATCACCCGCGTCTTCCATAATTCGATCACGCTGGAGTGGACCGACAATGCCACCAATGAAACGGGCTTCCGCATCCTCCGCTCCTCGACTCCGGACGGCCCCGTCACCGAGTCCGTGGTCGCAGCGGGAACGGTCGCCTTCACCGCGACCGACCTCCTTCCGGCGTCGCTGTACTATTTCCGGGTCCAGGCGGTGAACGGAGCCTTGGCCGGCGATCTCTCCGCGCAAGTCAGCGACCACACGCTTTCCAGCGCCACCTCGCCGGCGGCACCCTCGAGCCTGGCCGTCGCTTCCAAGACCGCGAACAGCGTGACGCTGACGTGGAAGGACAATGCGAAGAACGAGGAAGGCTATCTCGTCGAGCGCTCCGACAGCGCCGCGGTCGTTTGGACCCAGATCGGTAGCCTGCCCTTCAACTCGGTCACCTTCGCCGACAGCTCCGTTGCGCCAAACACGATCTACAGCTACCGGGTCAAGGCCGCCAACGCGACGGGCACCGCCTCCTCCAGCGTGGTGAAGGTCACCACGCCCAAGCTCGGCGGCGAGTTCGCCGGCCGGTCGATCCGTGCGGGAGACGTCTATTACTTCGCCTTCAACTCGCCGAGCCGCATCGAGCGCTACGATCTCGCGTCCCGTTCGTGGCTCGCGCCCGTTCCCCTTCAGGCAGCGGCCTCCGCATTGTGGGTGGACGAGGCCGGGATTTTCGTCTCGGAAGACCGCGCGGTGATCCGTTTCGCGCTCGATGGCAGCGCCCGCACCCCGATGGGCAATTCGCAGTACACCGTGGGATCGCTCTTCACCACGGGTAATGTGCTCGTCTTCAATAGCGGGGATCGCGAGTTCACCACCCTGAACAAGCTGAACGGCAATTTCCTTTCGACCTTCGATTACTGGTACTCCGGCGTTGGCTTCTCGCCGGCCCCCGCCCTGAACCGGACCTTCTTCCGCAGCGCGGGGGTTTCTCCTTCGGACATCCATTATCTCGAAATCGGTGCCGATGAATACGATCCTGAGCGGCGTCTCGGGCCGCCAG
>CBFGPU010000151.1:0-6417 GCA_965650715.1 uncultured Haloferula sp.
GTTGCAGAGGCGGCTGGAGAACTTTCCCGCGCCGGAAGCGATCGCCGCGGCGCGGCAGGCCGGAGCGACCCATGTGACGTTCAATTGCGCGCTCGAGCCGCGCACCCACCGCTGCGCACCCACGCTCGCGATGCTGGATGCGAATCCAACGCTCGCGCTCGTCGACCGGGCTCAATGGGAAGGAGCGGAGGTCAGGCTCTATCGGTTCAAGGAGTGAAGGGTGCCCGAGCCTAGACCGCCTCGGCCCTGGGCCTGACGTTCGCGGTGATGAACTCGATGAGCACGACCTTCCGCGCGGGACGCTGGGAGCCGCATTCCTTCGATCTCGATCTCTACCATGGCATCGACCAACTCCGGTCGATTTGCGAAAAGCATGGCCCGCGGGTTCACCAGGTGAAGTACGAGGATCTGGCGGCGAATCCGGAAAAGGAGCTCGCCGCGCTGGGTGGCTATCTGGGTATCCCGACCTTGAGCGACGTCGCCGGGCGCGAACTCGCAAAGGGCAACGACGGCAAGCTCGGGGATCCGACGGGAGTGAAGAAGTATTCGAAGGTCTCGCCCGACAGCATTTCCGAATGGGAGCGCGGCATCCGCAACTGGTACCGCGAGAAGTGGGTGAAGAAGTATTTCACCGGCGAGCGGGCGGCATTCTTCCGCAGCCTCGGCTATGACATCCCGCAACGGATGAAGGAGGGCAAGGTGCCGCTCGGGTTGATCGATGGTATCCGCGACTGGCTCTACGCCTCGCGGATCATGAACCGTCGCTTGTTGAGGCCGCTGGGCTCGAAGCGGCGGATCCGCCGGCAGGCGAAGAAGCGCGGGTATTTCGTGGCATTCCGTTAGGCAGGGATATCTCTCCGGAGACTTGGTAACCAGGGGGCCTTACGGCGTCGCGTGCCGTTCGTAGCCGAGTTGGAAGAAGAGTCGCGAAAGGTCGGGGGAGGTCTCGATGCGGACACGGCGTTCGGTGAAACCGTCTCCGAGATCGGTATCGCTTAGGATAATGAAGTTCGCTGGCAAGAGCGGAGCCCATCCCGAGGCGGGATCTCCGGAGACCCGCAGGGTATAGGCGAGCGCGGGCTCGTTGCCATCCATTCGCATCTTGAAGGTGAGAATGGGGCGGAGGTCCCCGCCGACGGAGCAGCGTAGGAGATTGGGAGCGGCATCGGGGACATTCGGGTCGAGGCCGAGGGCGAACTCTTCCAGGTTGCTGTGGCCGTCTTGATCGGGATCCGCGGACTCGCCCCAGAGGGTGGCTTCGGTTTCGGGATCGAGGGGTTGGAAGGCGGCGTAGATCCATCTGTCCAAGGCGGAGGCGGCCGCGACGGAGACTTGCACGGCGACGGTATCGGTGCCGCCGCGGCCGTCGGAGACTTGCACCGTGAAGCTGTCGTTACCGGTGAAGCCGCTTGCCGGTTGGTAGGAGATGGCGGCGTGGTCGCCTGTGGCTTCGACGCCCGCGGTGCCATTTGCGGCAGGTGTAGAGACCGACCAAGCGAGGGGGTCGAGGTCGCTGTCTTCGGCATCGAGCGTCAACTGGAAGGAGGCGGGGTAGCCGTTCTGCGAGATGACGAGGCTGCGGGTTTCGGAGCCGGCGATGACGGGTTCGGTATTCGGCGGTTCCTGAATGGTGAGATTCACCAGGATGGAGTCGCTGCCACCGTGACCATCGGAGACGGTCACGACGAAGGAATCGCTGCCGGTGTAATTGGCTGCGGGCTGGTAGCTGAGATTCACGCTGGTGCCGCCGGCCGGGGCGACGATGCCGGCAGTGCCGTGGGAGGCCTGGGTCTGGATCGACCAGGTGAGCGGATCGCCCTCGGGATCGGCGGCATTGAGGCTGCGGCTGAAGGCGGTCGGGCTGTTGTTTGCCGAAAGGGTAACGGAAACCGATGTTCCCTGGGCGATGACCGGCGGGTCATTGGTCGGGAGGAGGAAGGCCCGCATCACGGCCATGTGCTGCATGTTGGTGGCACCGCTATCGTCTTCCTCCACGGGAGAGACCGCGGAGAGAGGGTTGTAGACCCGGCTGTCGAAGACGAGACCGTTGGCGAAGGAGTTCGCGCC
The DNA here is from genome assembly GCA_965650715.1 of uncultured Haloferula sp. GTDB lineage: Bacteria > Verrucomicrobiota > Verrucomicrobiia > Verrucomicrobiales > Akkermansiaceae > Haloferula. The sequence continues at coordinate 2,068 of CBFGPU010000151.1, forward strand.
GACGACCAGCGGCGTGGACAGCGCCGCGAGCGAGGAGCCGGGAGCGACCCAGTCATAGGGTTTCGCCCGGCTGGCGTTGGTGCCGCCCACGCCGTTCTGATCGACGGGCCATGGGCTGGCGGTTACGACGACGGAGGAAAGGGTGCTCAAGCAGCTTTCGCTCCGGCTATCGGTGTTGAAGTCGCCACCGATCACGACGTGGTCGGTGGCTTGCTTGTTGGCCTGGATCAGGGCGCGCAGGTCGGTGGCCTGGGCATTCCGTACGCTCGAGCCGCCGCCGGAACTGAGGTGCACGCTGACCGCGAGGAGATTCTTGTCGCCGGGCAGGTCGATGCGCGCCCAGACGAATTCCCGGTCGGGCATTTCGTCGTCTTCCCAGACGCCGGTGGCGAGGAATGGATAGCGGCTGACGATGCCGTTCGGAATGCTCTTCCCGGTTTCGACATGATAGTGGAAGGCGGTGCCGAAATTCTCGTTCACCCACTGGCGGTAGGTGGTGGCACTGTTTTTGGATCCGTTCAGGGTCACGTTCATCTCCTGGACGAGCGCGATGTCCGGATCGAGTCCCCGGAAGATGCGGTTGCCGTGACCGGGATCGTAGGACTGGTTGTTGCCGCTGGAGGTGTTTGCCGCCATGATGCGGACGACCTCGTCCGCGAGCGTTGCCGGGGCGAAGAGCCCGAGACAGGTGGCGGCAAGCGCGGCGATACGGGAAAACACGCGCGACCCAAGCATCAAACGGGCCATCCCGCCAATCCGAGAACCGTGACATGTCTGCGTGTTTTTGCGGATGCGGGGTCTTTCTTCCCTTTTCCCCGCCGCGCCCCCATCGTCCGCGCGCCCGATGATCCACCTCGATCCCGCCAAGCTCTCGAATCCGACCTCGAACGACGAGATCTTGAGCGTTTTCCTCGATTACCTGATCGAGACGGAAGTCGAGCCATACGATCACCAGGAGCAGGCGATCCTCGAGCTTTTCGCCGGGAACAACGTGATCCTGAACACGCCGACCGGCTCGGGGAAATCGCTGGTGGCGCTGGCGCTGCACTTCAAGGCGATCTGCCAGAACCGGCGTTCCTACTACACCGTCCCGATCAAGGCGCTGGCGAACGAGAAGTTCCTTTCGCTGTGCCATGTCTTCGGGCCGGAAAAGGTCGGGATGATCACCGGCGACGCGACGGTGAACCCGGAGGCACCGGTGATCTGCTGCACGGCGGAGATCCTGGCGAATCTCGCGCTACGCGAGGGCGGGCGGGCGCAGGTGGACGACGTGATCATGGACGAGTTCCACTACTACTCGGACGCGTCGCGGGGCTTCGCCTGGCAGGTGCCGCTGCTGACCCTGCCGCAGGCGAGGTTTTTGCTGATGTCCGCCACCTTGGGCGAGACGGCCTTCTTTGAGGAGACACTGACGAAGCTGACCGGTGTGCCGACCACGCTGGTGAAGTCGGAGCAGCGGCCCGTGCCGCTGGAGTTCGACTACAGCGAGACGCCGCTGGAGGAGAAGGTTGCGGAGCTGGTAGAGCAGGACCGTGCGCCGGTGTATCTGGTTCACTTCACGCAGCTCGCCTGCGCGCAGACGGCGCAGAACCTGACCAGCTCGAACTTCTGCACCAAGGAGGAAAAGCAGAGGATCGCCGAGGTGCTCCACAATGCGAACTTCCGCAGCCCCTACGGCAAGGAGGTCTCCAAGCTGCTGAGGCATGGGATAGGGATTCATCACGCCGGGCTGCTGCCGAAGTACCGGATTCTGGTGGAGAAGCTGGCGCAGCGCGGGCTGCTGAAAGTGATCTGCGGTACGGATACGCTGGGGGTGGGGGTGAACGTGCCGATCCGGACGGTGCTATTCACGCAGCTTTTCAAGTACGACGGTAGTAGTACTAAGACGCTGGCGGTGCGGGACTTCAAGCAGATCTGCGGGCGCGCCGGACGGCGGGGGTTCGATCACATCGGCTATGTGGTCTGCCAGGCGCCGGAGCACGTGATCGAAAACCTGCGGCTGGAGAAGAAGGCGGCGTCTTCCGGCAAGAAGAGCTTCGTGAAGCGCAAGCCGCCGGAGAAGGGATTCGTCAACTGGGACGAGAAGGCTTACCGGCGCTTGATCGATGCTCCGCCGGAGAAGCTGGTGTCGAGTTTCCAGGTCCGGCATTCGATGCTGCTCAACGTCCTGAGCCGCGAGCACGAGGACGGCTGCGAGGCGCTAAGGAAGATCATCGGGACGAGCCATGAAACGCCCGCGAAGAAGAAGGCGCACAAGAAGCGGGCCTTCCAGATTTTCCGCGGGTTGGTGGAGGGGAATATCCTGCGGATCATCCCGCGTGCCGAACGTCGCGGCGCGGTGAAGGTGGCGCTGAACGTGGAGTTGCAGGAGGACTTCTCGATGAACCAGGCGCTCGGGCTCTACCTGCTGGATGCGATCCCGCAGTTCGACCGGGAGTCGCCGGATTACGCGCTGAACGTGATCTCGCTGGTGGAGGCGATCCTGGAGAATCCGGAGGTGATCCTGCGTCGTCAGGTGGACCTGCTGAAGGGCGAGTTGATCGGGCAGTTGAAGAACGAAGGGGTGGAATACGAGGAGCGGATGGCCCGCCTCGAAGAAGTCGAGTGGCCGAAGCCGGGGAAGGATTTCATCTACGACACCTACAACGCGTTCGTCGCCGAGCGGCCGTGGATGAAGGAGGCGGTGGTGCGGCCGAAGTCGATCGCGCGCGAGATGTTCGAGCACTGGCAGTCCTTCGAGGACTACGTGAAGACCTACGGTCTGGAACGGAGCGAGGCGGTGCTGCTGCGGCATCTCTCGGAGGTTTACAAGGTGTTGTCCCAGACGGTGCCGCCGATGGCGAAGACCGAGGAATTGGTCGAGGCGGAAGAGTATCTGGGGGACATCCTGCGCGGCGTGGACTCGAGCCTGTTGGACGAGTGGGAGAAGCTGAAGAATCCCGACTACGTGCCGGAGGCGGAGAAGTCGCCGGAGCAGCGGAAGCACGTGGCGTTCACCCGCAACCGGCCTGCTTTCACGCGGGCGGTGAGGAATGCGGTCTTCACCCTGGTGAAGGCCTTCGCGCAGGAGAATGTGGCGGAGATTCTCGCGCAGGTGGAGCCGGCTGATGCCGGGGGGGCGGCTTGGAATGCCGGGCGGATCGAGGGATTGCTGGATGCGTATTTTGCGGATCACGGGAGGATCCGGCTCGATCCGGAGGCGCGGGCGGCGAAGCACTCGCGGATTGATGACGGGGAGCCGCGGCGGTGGGTGGTGGAGCAGATTCTGGTGGACCCGGACGAGCACAACGATTGGTCGCTGCGTGTGGTCGTGGATCTGGATCGGAGCGATGCGGAGGAGCGGCCGGTATTGGTTTTGTCGGGACTGGAGGGGATGGTCCCGTAGGCGAAAAGCGGCTGGCGCGACAGCCAATCCCCCTGACCGAAAAGCTTCTGGCAAACCCGCGATACCGGCGGTTAGTGTGGCAGAGGTGAGATTGCGCAGCATGGGACTCCGGGGAAAATTCGCCTTGGCCTTGGCCATAGCGGCTTTGATTCCTTTTGCGGTCGGCCTGATCGTCCTGGAAACCTTCGGCTTCCGGCATTTGCTCGCCACCAAGGGGCGTCTGCACGAGGCGGAGGCGCGGGCGATTTCCCGTTCGCTGGAGAGCGCGGTGGAGTTCCAGGCCGGGAATTTCTGGAGCTGGGTGGCAGCCGATCCGGCCCTGCCCGATTACCTTGCCGCGCCGGCTACGGGCCCGGTGCCGGATTTGGAGGCGACCGACGCCCGCTGGCCGCAGATGAGCGAGGAAGATCCGGTCTTGCAGGAGATCCTGGGCAACCCCGGCGCTACCAGTCTGCTGCGCTTCGCCGCCACCCACAAGGCGGTGGCGGAGGTGCTGGTGGCCGATACCACGGGTCGCCTGGTCGCGGCGTCCCGGAAGACCAGCGATTACGACCAGTCCGACGAAGCGTGGTGGGCCGTCGGGCGCAACTTGCCGGAAAGCGGGATGTGGACGGATGCGCTGCATTTCGACCAGAGTGCGGGCGTCTTCTCGCTCGATCTGGTGCTGCCGATCCACCGCCGTGGCGAGTTGAAGGGCGTGGCGAAGCTGGTGCTCGATGTCACGCCGCTCTTCCTGCAACTCCGGACTTCCCGCGAGGACAACGGCGGAGGCCAACTCGAGATCCTGCTGCCGGACAGCCGCATCCTCGCCCGCTCGGGCGCGAATGGCTACGAGGCTCTGGGCAATTCGCTGGATGCGGAGGCGATGCTTTTGATCCGGGCGGCACGGAACGGCTGGACCCTGAACCGTGCCGGGAGCGGCAAGGAGCGCATGGGAGCACCGGCAGGCTGACGCCTGCCGCTCG